>NZ_OZ060408.1:0-300000 GCF_964059115.1 Buchnera aphidicola (Pemphigus immunis) | reverse complement strand
ATCAGATTTATTCATAATTTGTATATGTTTTATATAAAATGTTTTTTTATATTATAAACTTTTATAAGCATAAGACCATCTAACTTTTGGAGAATATATGAAAAAAATGTGGTTTCTTAAAGATATAAAATTATTGTTTGAAAAACCTCTTTTAGAATTGATATTTGAAGCTCAAAAGATTCATAGAAAATATTTTGATCCTAATAAAATACAAGTTAGCACTTTACTTTCAATTAAAACAGGAGCTTGTCCAGAAGACTGTAAATATTGTCCTCAAAGTGCTCGATATAAAACCAGTACGAAAACTGAAAAATTATTGACAATAGAAAAAATATTAAAGGCTGCTCATCAAGCAAAAAAAGCAGGATCAACTCGTTTTTGTATGGGAGCTGCTTGGAAAAATCCGCACAATCGAGATATACCTTATTTAGAAAAAATAATAAAAAAAGTAAAAAATTTAGGTTTAGAAACTTGTATGACACTAGGTTCATTAACTGAACAACAAGCAAAAAAATTAGCTGATGCAGGATTAGATTTTTATAATCATAATTTAGATACTTCTGAAAAATTTTATAGCAAAATTATCACTACTCGTACTTATAAAGAACGTATTGATACTTTAGAAACAGTCAGAAAATCTGGAATGAAAATATGTTCGGGAGGTATTATAGGCCTTGGAGAAACAATACAAGATAGAATGGAATTATTATTAAAGTTAGCTAATTTACCAATTCCTCCTGAGAGTGTACCTATTAATATGTTGGTTAAAATAAAAGGAACTCCTCTCGAAAATAATATAGAAATCGATGCTTTTGAATTTATACGAATAATATCGATTGCACGTATAATGATGCCACGTTCATATATACGACTTTCTGCTGGACGTGAAAAAATGAATGAACAAACACAAGCAATGTGTTTTATGGCTGGTGCTAATTCAATTTTTTATGGTTGTAAATTACTTACTACTCCTAATCCAGAAGAAACTAAAGATATAAATCTATTTAACAAATTAGGATTAAATATACAAAAAAAACATATAAATTCTGGAAATAATGAAAGATCAATGTCATTATATGATCAACTATCAAAATTAAGTCATAAAATGTATTATAACGCAGCTCTGACAGAAATAAAAAGAGATAATATAGTTAAAGAATAAATTTGTAAAAATATAAAATAATACTAAATTTCATATCAAAATTATTTTGATAATAACTTGATTAAATAAATAAAAAATGAAATATAAAAAAATTGCTATTTTAAATGTAAATAAATAATTTTTTTATAAAAAATGTGTATTTTTTATCTTTTAAATAAAGATATAAATTTGTGAGTAAATAATTTTTAAATAAATTTATTATATTTAAAAAACTAAAACTTTTATTTGATCATTAATAAATAAAATTAATACTAAAAACAAATATATATATTAAAATGTAATTTTATGAATATTTGAAAAAATAATTAGGTATTAAATATCTATTTTTATGCTTAAATGAAATAGATAATGATAGAGAATAATTTTTACTAAAAATTATTCTCTATCTGTTAAATTTATTTAATTAAAATTAATTACGTAATATTAACAATATATTTTTAATCACAAACAATTCTGTTTTAATACTATAAAATATAAATTTGATTGATAATCACATATCAAATTACTAAAAATATTAATAATATTTTAAATTAAAAATAATTATAAAAATTATATATATATCAAATATAAAAACAATAATTAAAATTACAATAAATCAATCATTAATTTTATATTAAAAATAAAATTTTATTTATAAAAATTAATAAAATTAATCTCATAATAGAATTATTAATCTATCAATAAAAATATTAATTATTATTTATATTTATTTTATAGAACAAACTTCTATGGAAAAATAAATTATTTTAGGAGTTATTTAAAAATGAATAACTGTTGGTTTATTACTGGAACAGATACCAATATAGGGAAAACTGTTGTAAGTAGTCTATTGTTAAGAAATGCTAAAAAATTAGGATATCGAACAGCTGGTTATAAACCAGTGGCTTCTGGTATAAAAAAAAAATATAAAAATTTTAAAAATAATGATGCTTTAATATTTCAAAAATTAAGTAGTATTAAACTTAAATATGAAGAAATTAATCCATTTTGTTTTTATGAAAAAGCAGCTCCCCATATTTTAAGTATTAAACATAATATAAAAATTAGCTTTGAAAAATTATCTTTGGGATTATCTGAATTAAAGAAAAAATCCAACTGGATATTAATAGAAGGTGCTGGTGGTTGGTATACTCCATTATCTCATCATATTACTTATGCTGATTGGGTATTTCAAGAAAATTTGCCAGTTATTTTGGTAGTAGCTATCAAATTAGGTTGTATTAATCATGCTATTTTAACAAGTCATGCTATTTTAAAATATAATCTAAATTTTTCTGGATGGATAGCCAATAATATTAAACCAATAGAAAAATTTCATAAAGAAAACATTTTAACTTTAAAAAAATATTTAAAAGCTCCATTTTTAGGAGAAATTCCATATTTCCAAGATATGAAAAAAATTTATACTTGTGAAGTTCCACTTATATTACCTAAATAACATTTTAAAATAATATAATTAAAATAATTATTAATTTTTTTAAGGTTAAATGTTATATTAATTTAGTATCACCATCTACAAGATGGTGTATACAAAATTTATAAATATACTGGATATTTTTTACATATATTTAAAATATGATCTTTAATTTTTTTTATTTTATTTTTGTTTTTAATGTTATTTAATATCTTTATAATTAAATAAGATAAATTTTCTGCTTCTTTTTCTTTTAAACCACGGCGAGTAATAGATGGTGTTCCTATTCTTATACCTGAAGTAATTAAAGGACTTTTTTGATCATTCGGTATACTATTCTTGTTTACAGTAATATTAGCAGAACCTAAAGCTAATTCTGCTTCTTTTCCTGTAATATTTTTATCAGTTAAATCAATTAAAAAAAGATGATTATAAGTATTATTAGATATTATTTTATAACTATATTTAATAAACGTATTAACCATACATTGTGAATTTTTTAAGACTTGAATTTGATATTTTTTAAAAGATGGTTCCATTGCTTCTTTAAATGCTATTGCTTTAGCCGCAATTACATGCATTAAAGGGCCTCCTTGAATACCTGGAAATACCGAAGAATCTATTTTCCGATATAAATCCATAGTGCCATTTTTAACTAATATTAAACCACCTCTAGGACCTGCTAAAGTTTTATGTGTTGTTGATGTTACAACATGCGCATGATCCAATGGATCAGGATATAATCCTGTAGCAACTAAACCAGCAATATGAGCCATATCAACAAGTAAATAAGCATTAATACTATCTGCAATATAACGCATTCTCTCCCAATTACATAATCCAGAATATGCTGAAAATCCACCGATAATAATTTTAGGATTATTTTTTTTTGCTAATTTTTCTAATTGTAAATAATCAATTTCACCATTTTCATCGATACCGTATGAAATTGAATTATATAATTTTCCAGAAAAATTTACAGAAGAACCGTGAGTTAAATGACCTCCATGAGATAATGCCATTCCTAAAATTAAATCTCCAGGTTTTAACAAAGCGTTATATACTGCGAAATTAGCTTGAGATCCAGAATGAGGTTGTACATTGGCATAATCAGCATTAAATAATATTTTTGCTCTTTCTATGGCTAATTTTTCTATTAAATCAACATTATGGCATCCTCCATAATATCTTTTTCCAGGATACCCTTCAGCATATTTATTTGTGAGTTGTGAACCTTGTGCAAGCATCACATATGAACTAACATAATTTTCTGAAGCTATTAATTCAATATGATTTTCTTGACGATGTTTTTCTTTTTCTATAAATGTCCAAATATCTGGATCATACTCCGCAATTGTCATGTTATTTTTTAACATTAATTATCCTGTTTTTAAAAATTATATTATTTTAAATAACAATATTAATTGTATATAATAGAAAATTTTTAATAATGTTACTATGTAAAAATAAAATTGAAAAATTATGGAATTGAGAACGTATATTTTTATTTTATAAAATATATATACAATATATTTTTGAAAAAAATCAATTTAAGTTGTATATTACATTAATAATGTAAATATTTAATTTTTAATTAAAATATTTAAATAAATTTAATATATAAGTATAAGTTATATTTTATAATAAAAAAGAAAGTTCATTAATTAATTCAGTTTTTAATACTATTTTTTGTGTTTTATTAGTTAAATCTTTCATTAATATAGATTTTTTTTCTTGTTCTTTAGGACCTAATAATAACGCTACTCGAGAATTATGTTTATTAGCCAAACGAAATTGTTTAGTCACATTAACTCCATAAAAATTAGTCATTACTTTTAATTCAGGTAATTTATTTCTTATCAATTCACTCAATTTTATCGCTTCTAATTTAAAAGAATCATCAAAAATAAGAATATAGACATCTATAAAAAAAGGTAAAATTAAAGATGAAACTTCTTTTATTAATAAAATTAAGCGATCCATTCCTATGGCAAAACCAACAGCAGGTACTTTTGGACCTCCTAATTTTTCAATTAATTTATCGTATCGACCTCCAGCACAAACGGTATTTTGTGAACCTAATTTATTTGTTTTCCATTCAAACACAATATCGTTATAATAATCTAATCCTCGAATCAAATTATTATTGATAGTATAAGGAATTCCAATATCAGACATAAAATAACATAATTTTTTAAAAAAAATAGAAGAATTTTTATCAAGATAATGATGTAATTTAGGTCCATTTTTTAATAAAATTTGTATAGATGGATTTTTGCTATCTAAAATTCTAAGAGGATTTATACCTAAACGTTTTTTAGAATCATCATCCAATAGTGATTCATTTTTTTTTAAAAATTTTAATAAATCCTTTTTATATTTATTTCTAATATCAATAGAACCTATAGAATTAATTTCTAAAATTAAATGTTTATCTATACCTAAATTTTTCCAAAAACGGGATGTTAGTAAAATCAATTCTACTTCTATATCAGGCCCTTTGAGACCAAATGCTTCAACACCCATTTGATAAAATTGTCGATATCTTCCTTTTTGAGGACGTTCATACCTGAACATAGGACCTAAATACCATAATCTTTGTTCGTTATTATTTAACAATTTATGTTGAATGTTTGCTCTAGCACAACCGATAGTACCTTCTGGTCGCAAAATTAATTTTTTTTTATTACGATCTTCAAAGGAATACATTTCTTTGGTAATAATATCTGTTGTATTACCTATCGTATTTTTAAATAATGTAGCATATTCCAAGATAGGTAAACGAATTTCATTATAACAGTAACTAAATAGAATTTTTTTAAGAATAGTTTCTACATGATTCCAAATTATTATTTCTTTTGGCAAATAATCATGCATGCCTCTTATAGATTCATTTTTTATATTCATAAAAAATATCTCTTTAATTTTTAAAATGATTAAGCATTGATTATAAAATAAAATATTAATTTTAAAATAGAACATTATATCATATATAATAATAAAAAAATAAACATAAAAATTTATATATTAATTTAAATTTTTTAATATCTATTTTTTATTATTTTAGATTATATTTTAAATATTTAAAATATAATTTCATTACAAATATTTTATTTTTAATAATATCAATATATAAAAACTATTTTTATCTTAAAACTTAACAGTAAATCATATGAAATAATTCAATTTATTGTATAGATATAAATTTAAAAACTATTTAATTTTTTACTTATTTAAATGTTTTTTAAATTTATATCTTTATTAATGTTATTAAATAACATATCAAAAAAAGTTAATAAAAAATAGGATAAAATATTCTAGAATTAATACTTTTTTATTAAATTCATAAAAAAATTAATCTATTTCTTTAGATAAAAATCTATAAAAACATTAATAAAATAATATTAAAAAATAAAATATTTAATCTAATATAAAACAGTAATTGATATAATTGGTAGATTTATATCTATATTATATATTGACTATCTATTAAATGTACTTTTTAATCAATATTAAATAATTAATCATTTTTTTATTATTATATTTTAAAGTTAATATAAATCTTAACACTTGTGTTTCATGTTAGTTAATCGCAAAAAATCTTTATTTTTTAAATTTTAAAAATTTTTTATTTTAATTTTTAAAATTTATATCTAATATTTTTAATACTGATCCAATTTAGAAAATAAGTTCATTTTTTATTCATTCAATACCAATATTTAAAAATTGATAATTAATCGAAAAAATAGATAAATTATTATTGATTATTTTTTTCGATATAAATATTAATTTTATTAATTCATTATATAAAACTGTTTTACATATATAAATTAATATATATAATTTGGTTAAATTAATATTTTCATTTGAATATTTATTTTATTTTTTGATTTATAAATTTATTTTTTAAACAATTTTACCAATTAACTGACCACAAGCTGCATTAATATCTGTTCCTCTATTTTTTCTAATAATGGTAAAAAATCCTTTTTTTGTCAAGATTGAAGCAAATTTTTCTATTCTTTTAGGATGACTACTTTTATAAATAGAATTTGGAAAAATATTCCAAGGAATTAAATTAATTTTGCTAGGAATTTTTCTTAAAAGCAATGCTAATTCTTCAGCATGAATTATTTCATCATTAATATGATCTAACATAACATATTCTATGGTAACACCTCCTCGATTTGCTTTAGATACACTTAAATAACGATTAACTGAACGTAATAAATTTTGAATATTATACTTTTTATTAATTGACATTATTTGATTACGAATTAAATCATTAGGAGCATGAAGAGAAACAGCTAAATTGACATCAATCATATTACTTAATTTATTTAACGCCGGGACTATACCTGCAGTAGATATGGTAACTTTATTTTTTGATATGTTAAAACCAAAATTATTTAATATAATTTTTAACGAATTTACTACATTTTTCAAATTTAATAAAGGTTCTCCCATTCCCATAAAAACTATATTGGTGATAGGACGTTTTTTTTTGGATTGATTAAAACGTATTCTTTTGATAGCATTCCATATTTGACCAACTATTTCTGAAACTTTTAAATTACCTTTAAATTTAATTTGTCCAGTAGAACAGAATTTACATTCTAAAATACATCCTATTTGAGTAGAAACACATAATGTGGAACGATTTTTTTCAGGAATGTAAACTGTTTCTATTAAATTATTATTTATTGCTACTTTCCATTTTATGGTACCATCAATAGATAAGTGTTCTTCTATAAAGTGAGGAGCTTTAATAATGCATATATTTTTTAATTTTTTTCTCAAAATTTTACTAATATTAGTCATTTTATCAAAATCATCACAATATTCACGATAAATCCAATTCATAACCTGATCTGCACAAAATTTTTTTTCTCCAATAGAAAGAAAAAAATTACACATTTTTTGATAATCTAAATTTAATAAATTGATTTTATTATCAATGTTCTCAAATTTATATAAATTATTGTACATATTATGTTTCCTATCTTTTACATAAGAAAAATTTATTTTTTGATAAAAAATTGAATTAATAAATATCAATTATTTAATTTTTTCTTAAAATATAAACGTTGCAAAAATTTATTCGATAATATTAACATTTAATATGTTATTATCATATTTATGTTTTTTTTTATTAAAAAAGTAGAAAAAATGTATCCTATGCTAAATATTGCAGTACGTGCTGCTAGAAAAGGTGGAAGTATAATAATTCAAAAATATGATACTCAAAAAAATTTTATAGAAAGCAAAAAAAATTATAAAGAAAATACAATTAGTAAGATTATACAAACTGTCCATAAAATAATGACAGACATAATCAGTAAAGCATATCCTAATCATTTCATTTGCACTACAAAATATAACAATTATTTTAAAGAAAATTATGTTACATGGATTATTAATCCTTTAGATGGGCTCAATAATTTTGAAAAAAAAATTCCACATTTTTGTCTTTCAATATCCGTTGTTATTAAAAATAAAACTGTCATATCTGTAATATATGATCCTCTAAAAAATGAACTTTTTACGGCTATTAGAGGAAAAGGAGCTCAACTAAATGGTTATCGAATGAGATGTTCAAATATAAATTCTTTGAATAATAGCAAAATAGGAATTAATTTTTTAATGAAAGAACAATATGAAACAAAAAATTATTTTAAAATAATAGAATTATTACTCTCAAAAAGTATACGTTTCATATCTTCTGGTTCTAGCGTACTAGATTTAGCTTATCTAGCAGCAGGTAGATTAGATGGCGTATGTAATTTTTCCTTTAAACCACGTAATATTATATCTGGAGAATTACAAATTAGAGAATCAGGAGGTATAATTAGTGAATTAACTGGAAAATGTTTTAATTATTTTAATTCAACATCATTGGTAACAGGTAATTCTAAATTTTTGAGAGTTATTCTATCAGAAATTAGAGAAATAAATAATATATAATTAAAAAATACTTTATTAAGATTAATCTACTATTACAATATATTGAATTAATTATATATTAAAAATTTACTCTAATTTTAATATCGTGTCTATATTTTGGTTACGCTAAATTTTTTTTCATACAGTTAAATAAAATTAAATCAATTCAAAATAATATTTAAGAAACTTAAGAAAATACTTACATAATTTATATTATAATTTTATTTTTTATAAAAGAATATTTTATAAAAAATAAAAATACTGATATATATTTTATATAAAAATTGTACAACCTGTATATTACTTGTTTTTGATAAGTAATTAAAATTATTTAAAATAATATATATTTTAATTTTTTTATTCATTTTTAAAATTATGGTTTTATATATTGAAAATTATTACTGAAGTAAAGAACCATTTGTTTTGATAATTTAATAGTTTATATTGATATTTTATAAATTTTTAATAAAAAATTTTTATTAATTTGTCTCCGTTAGTTTTATACATTTTAATATAAATAAAATATGATTTATGAAATTTTATATTATTTATGATTTTTTATTAAAAATTAATTCATATATACAAAACACATATTTAAAATTTTTAATTTCTAAAATAATTTATGAAATCACATATGTAATAATTTGATTCTTACGATAAAAACTAATTTATATAAATAATTATTTTTTATCTGAAAAAATGAACGTATATTCTATATTTTTTATCTAAATTAATATCTATATTAATATAATCGGTTTTTTAATTCTTATTTAATATAATTTTGGTAGATGTTGATTGACAGTTAGTTTAATAACTTTAATATTTATAAATATTAACTATATATATAAAATTATTTTTTTTAAATTTTATAATTTTTAATATTTTATTAAAATTTTTATTAAATTAAATTTTTATATCAAAAATCATTTTTTATATAATTCTTCTAAAAATTTATTAATAAAAATTAAATTTAAATAAAATTAAACAGAAATTAATTTTAATTTATATACATAAACGAAGATTATATAAAAATAGTTAGTTTAAAACTAATAATACATATAAACCTCTAATGTAAATATTTTAATTTATATCAAAATAATTTTTATGTAATAAATTTTAAAATTAATATAAAATATTATTTATTTAATATTACTGAAAATATATTTTTAACGATATTATTGATAATATTACCTATAATGTTTTTTTTAGATACATATTTTATTTCTAATAAAGTGAACTTATTTTTTTTTGAAATTAAAAAATCATCACTATTATTAATACTATCTACAAGATTTTTTTTTAAAGCAAGAGAACCGAACCAATATTCTCCGGTAGCAACAGAATCAATATTTAAAGATGGTCTCATTTCTTGAATAAATTTTTTAAAGAGATTATGAGTTGTCTCCAATTCACTACAAAATTTCTCTCGTGATTCTTGAGTATTTTCACCAAATAAAGTTAAAGTGCGTTTATATTTTCCAGCTGTATGTAATTCTACATCGATATTATTATTTTTTAATATTCTATTAAAGTTAGGAATTTGTGCAACAACTCCAATAGATCCAATAATAGAAAATGGTGCAGCCATAATATGATCGGCAACACTAGCCATCATATATCCTCCGCTAGCAGCAATTTTATCTATTGCAATTGTTAAATAAATCCCTTTTTGACGTAATCTTTGTAATTGAAAAGCAGCAAATCCATAACCATGTACAATTCCACCTGAACTTTCCAGTCTTAATAATACTTCATCGTTTTTTTCTGCAACTGTAAGAATAGCAGATATTTCTTTTCTTAAATTACTAACTGCACTTGCATGTACATCGCCTTTAAAATTTAATATATATAATGTCGGCATTTTTTCTTCTAAATATATTTTTTTATTCGTAATATATTTTTTTTTATTACTTATCATTTCTTTTTTTTGTTTTTTTTTATTTTTTTGATTCCATATTTTTTTTTCATAAGGTGTCATTTTTAAAAAAAGTATATTTTTTTTTATATTTTCGTATTTTTCCCCTAATAAAGTTAATTTAAAATCTCCTTTCTCTTTATTTTTACGTTGTAATATACGTGTGAAAAACAACAATATAGTTAATATTGTCACTAATACAGTAATATTTTTTGCTAAAAAAAGTACATAATTTAAAATAAAATTCATAAGTTCCACGCTTATATTATATTTTATAACGTTTTTATATTACAAAAACATAATTTTTAATTATAAAAATTAATAATATTTTAATTGAATTAAATTATACAAAGCATTAACTAAATCATCTTTAAGATACAACCATGATCTAGGAGATAAACATGGAGGTAAAATAACATTTGCATAACTAATACGAATTAGTTTATTAACTTGAACTCCTACTTTTTCCCATATTCTTCTTACTTCACGATTTCTACCTTCTGTTAAAGATACTATAAACCATTTATTTTTAGAATTGTTAGATTTTAATTCAATGGTTTTAAAAACTGCATATCCGTCTTCAAGGTATACTCCTGATTTTAATTGATTTATTTTTTTTTCATCTATATTTCCAAATACACGAACTGCGTATTTTCTTGTAATATTAAATTTTGGATGCATAAGACGATAAGCTAATTCTCCATCAGTTGTAAATAATAATAAACCACAACTATTTAAATCTAATCTACCTACCATAATCCATTTAGTATTTTTCAATACTGGTAATGTTTCAAAAACTGTAATACGATTTTTAGGATCATTACGAGTGCAAATATATCCTTCTGGTTTATAATAAATTAGCACACGTGGTTTTTTTTTTTATATTAAATAAAAAAAATTTTTTATCAATAGTTAATGATTGTATATTGTTTTTTAAAAATCGTTGGCCAATATTAATTTTTTTTCCATTAACAAAAATAAGATTAGATCTTATCATTTTTTCAATATAACGACGGGATCCATAACCCGAATTAGCTAATATTTTTTGTATTTTTTCATTCATATTTAACTCATTAATTAATAGTGATATTAAAAACTTTTATGTATTTAATTAAAAACAAAGTATTTTTGACATTATCAAAAAACATTTTTGATAAAATTTTAAAAAGTAAAATATTTAATTAATTCATTTTTATAAAAAATTAATATTGAATTAATCTTAATTTAAGTAGATATATATTTTATATCATATTAAATATTAATAATAATAAATTATGTTAAAAATAATAATTTTAAATATTATTTTTTATTTTATTCGGAATTAAAGTTAATAATATACCAAACATTAATGGAATTGTTAATAACAATTGATTAATAGGAATAGTATATTTAAAAATATAATAATCTAAACTGGTAGCAATAAATGGAAAAACTAAAAATACAACAGAAGCATGAAAAGAATTTACTTTTTTTTGTAAATAAAAATAAGACAATATACCACATATACCAGAGAAATCTCCTAAATAAATTACTGCTAAAATTGACATTTTTGAAAAATTATTCAGAACTGGATGTTCAAAATACCAAGCCAAAGTTAATAAAATTATGCCAGATACTAATGAAGGCAATGCATTAAATGTGAGGACAGATACGTTATAAGATTTCTTTTTACATTCTACGTACATAATAGCATGACTAATTACCGCTAACATTAATGCAATAATTCCTTTAAACTGACAATCATGTATAATATATACAGCATTAAATAAAATAAAAATAAGAATGATTACAGCTATTGTTAATCCTATTTTTTGTAAAAAAAATATTTTTTTTCTCAGTATAAAAAAAGAAGTAATTAAAATAAAAACAGGCATATTTGAAAAAATAACAGAAGACACATATGCATTGACATATAGTCCACCATATAACATTAATGAAAATGGAATAGAAAAATAAAATATACAAATAAAAAATTGAAAATACCGTTCCCCTGGAGGAAAAAGTAAAGGTGTCTTACTATAGTAAGCCATACTAATTAATAAAGGCGCTGCTAATAAAAATCGCATTCCTGTAGCAAAAAAAGGAGGAATAGTATCTATAGCAAATTTCATTGCTATCCAAGTAGTACCCCATGTAATAGAAACTAAAAAAAATAATATTATTATTATAATATTTTGCATAAAGGTATCTCTAATTAATAAAATTATATATTGAAAATAGTTTTTTGATGTGGCAATTATCATGTAATTCTATAAAAAATAGATTATATAATTATAATCTAAAATTTAAATAATCTTATATTAATAAAATTAATAAAAAAATTGATAGGTTAAATTGCAATATCGGTAATTAAAAATAAAAAATTATTTTAATAATTATATATATGTCATAAATAGATATATATCTAATATTAAATATAACTATAATTATTATAAATAAATATATAAGATATAAATCAATGAAAATAAATATATTATATTAAAATAATTAGAAGATATATATTTTATATATATTAAATTTAAAATATATAAATTATGATTAACCTAATATATAAATATCTTAAAAATTTTATTTATAAATCAATATTATTTTATTTTTAAAAAAAATTTTATTTTTATTGCTAATGTAGTATATTAATGCAGGATATTAATATGGAAAAAATTCTAAAAAAAATATATGAATCAAAGTTATTAAATAGTGTAGAAAGTTATATTTTATTTCAAAATATAATTAAAAAAAAAATTAATAATATTCAATTAGCATCTTTATTAATTGCTATCAAAATAAGAGGAGAATCATCAGATGAAATAGCTGGAGCAATACGTGCATGCTTAGAAAAAATAAATTTTTCAATTAAACCCAATTATAATTTTTCTGACATAGTTGGTACAGGTGGAGATAATAATAATACCATTAATATATCAACTGTAAGCGCTATTGTTGCTGCAACATGTGGATTAAAAATTGCTAAACATTGTAATGCTAAGATATCTAGTTTGTCCGGTTCATCAGACGTATTAGATGAATTAGGTATTAATTATACCTTATCAGCTCAACAATCATATGAAATGTTAGATAAATTTAACATTTGCTTTTTATTTGCACCGCAATATCATACCGTATTTAAGAATGCTATAAAAGTAAGAAAAATATTAAAAACAAAAACTTTTTTTAATATTTTAGGTCCTTTACTAAATCCATTTAAACCTCCATTAACAGTAATTGGTGTCTATAGTAAACCACTTATTTTAAATATGATAAAAACATTAAGAAAATTAAACTATAAACGTGCTATTGTATTACACAGTAGTGGCAACGATGAAGTAATGTTATTTGGGAGTACATATATATCTGAACTAAATAATAAAAAAATTATTTCATATGAAATATCAGCTAAAGATTTTGGTTTACATACTCATCCACAAAACGCATTAAAAGGAGGTTCTTCGAAAGAAAACTGTGATATTATAAAAAAAATATTACAAGGACGTGGTAGTTTAGCACATGAAGAAACGATAGCAGCAAATGTAGCATTATTATTAAAGATATTTGGATATGAAAATATAAAAGAAAATGCACAATATGCATTAGAAACTATTCGTAGTGGAAAAGCGTATAAAAAATTAATATCCCTTATGAATTGGAAAAATTATGCAAAACACAATATTACAAGAAATTGTAAAAAATAAATTCATTTGGTTAAAAACACAAAAACAAAAAAAACCATTAAAAAATTTTAAAAAAAAAATACAAAAAACTGATAGAAATTTTTACCAATCATTAAATAATATTCGTCCATTTTTTATTTTAGAATGTAAAAAAACTTCTCCTTCATCAGGAATAATTAGGGAAAAATTTAATCTTATTGACATTTGTCATACTTATAAAAAATATGCTTCTGTAATCTCTGTATTAACCGATGAAAAATATTTTCATGGAAAATTAGAATTTATATCAATAGCTCGATCAATAGTTTCTCAACCTATATTATGTAAAGATTTTTTTATTGATCCTTATCAAGTATATTTAGCTCGTTATTATCAAGCTGATGCCATTCTGCTAATGTTATCTATTTTAGATAATGCACAATATAACACCCTTTCTAAAATTGCAACAGACATGAATATGGGAGTAATAACTGAAGTAAATAATGAAACAGAACTACATCGAGCAATTTTACTGAATGCAAAAGTTATTGGTATTAATAATCGAAATTTACACGATTTTTCAATAGATCTCAATAGAACTAAATCTATTGCTCCTTTAGTACCAAAAAATATAAAAGTTATCAGTGAGTCAGGAATTTATAATTATTCTCAAGTTCGTAACTTAAGCAAATTAGTGCATGGATTTTTAATTGGTTCATCATTAATGAAACAAAAAAATTTAGACATAGCTATTCGTAGAATTATTATAGGGGATAATAAAGTTTGTGGATTAACTGAAGGAAAAGATGCAGAAATATCAAAAAAATATGGAGCTATTTATGGTGGATTAATTTTCGTAAAAAATTCTCGACGTTATGTTCGAGAAAATATAGCTATTAAAATTATTAGTAAAGCTGATTTATATTATGTTGGAGTTTTTAGAAATGAAAATATACATTATGTTGTATCTATAGCTACATTATTAAATTTAAAAGCTGTACAGTTACATGGAAGTGAAGATCAAAATTACATTAATAAACTACGAGATCAACTACCATATGAAATAAAAATATGGAAATCTTGTAGCATTAAAAATGTCGTTCCTAATCATAGTTTTAAAAATATTAGTTATTACATATTTGATAATTTAGAAGGAGGAAGTGGAAAAAGTTTTAATTGGTCAGTATTGGCAAATTGCAATCTTAGTAACGTTATTTTAGCTGGTGGATTAAATTCTAAAAATTGTATCCGTGCTTCACAATTAGGTTGTGCCGGATTAGATTTTAATTCAGGTGTAGAAGATAATTTCGGAAAAAAAGATCCTAAAAAAATATTTTCTGTTTTTCATTCTTTAAGAAATTATTCTTCATAAAAAATTTAAGAGAAATAAAATATGTCTTTATTAAATCCTTATTTTGGTGAATTTGGTGGTATGTATGTTCCTCAAATACTAATGCCTGCATTATATGAGTTAGAAAAAGCATTTATAGATTCTAGTCATGATCTCATTTTTAAAACTACTTTAGATAATTTATTAAAAAATTACGCAGGTAGACCAACTGCTCTTACTTTATGTAAAAACTTGACAAAAGGCACTAAAACGCGTCTTTATTTAAAAAGAGAAGATTTATTACACGGAGGAGCTCATAAAACTAATCAAGTTTTAGGACAAGCCTTATTAGCAATAAAAATGAAAAAAAAAGAGATTATTGCAGAAACAGGAGCTGGTCAACATGGAGTAGCTGCGGCTATGTCATCTGCTTTATTAGGTTTAAAATGTAGAATATATATGGGAAATAAGGATTATCAAAGACAATCACCAAACGTATTTCGAATGAGATTAATGGGAGCAAAAGTAATACCTGTAACGAATGGTTCTGAAACTTTAAAAGATGCTTGTAACGAATCTTTACGTGATTTTGCTGAAAATTATACGAAAGCGCATTATATGATAGGAACTGCTGCTGGCCCTCATCCTTATCCTACTATAGTAAAAAAATTTCAAAGTGTTATAGGGAAAGAAACGAAAAATCAAATTTTAGAACAAGAGGGAAAATTACCAAATGCAATTATTGCTTGTATTGGAGGAGGATCTAATGCCATTGGTATATTTTCTAGTTTTATTAATGAAAAAAAAGTTAATTTAATTGGAGTAGAAGCAGCAGGCAAAGGAATTGAAACAGATCAACATGGGGCTGCTTTAAAATTAGGTAGAATAGGAATATATTTTGGTATGAAAGCTCCTTTAATGCAAACAAAAGAAGGTCAAATTAAAGAATCATGGTCTATTTCTGCTGGATTAGACTTTCCTTCAGTAGGTCCTGAACACGCATGGTTAAAAAAAATTGGTCGTGCTAATTATGTATCTATAACAGATAAAGAAGCACTAACAGCTTTTCAAGCATTATCTGAAAAAGAAGGTATTATACCAGCTTTAGAATCCGCACATGCTTTAGGTTATGCCTTAAAATTAATTAAAAAAAATCCTAATAAAGAACAATTGTTAGTAGTAAATCTTTCGGGTCGTGGTGATAAAGACATTTTTACTGTTAGTAACATTTTAGAAAAGGAGAAATGTTAAGTGAATCGTTATCAAATGTTATTTGATAAATTAAATTTAAAAAAAGAAGGTTGTTTTATACCTTTTGTTACATTAGGAGATCCTTCTCCAGAAATATCATTAAAAATAATAGAAACATTAATTAAAAACGGTGCTGATGCTTTAGAATTGGGTATTCCATTTTCAGATCCAGTAGCGGACGGTGTCATTGTACAAAAAGCAAATTTAAGAGCATTATCTTCTGGTATCACATTAAAAAAATGTTTTGAAATTTTATCTATTGTAAGAAATAGGTATCCAATTCTACCTATTGGTCTACTCACTTATGCAAATATTATATTTAACAAGGGTATTGAAAAGTTTTATATAGATTGTTCTCGTATATCTATTGATTCAGTATTAATAGCAGATTTGCCTATTGAAGAATCGAAATATTTTTATAAAATGTCGGTTTCTCAAAATATTAAACCTATTTTTATTTGTCCTCCTGATGCTAATGAAAATGTAATACGTGAAATATCTTTATCTAGTACAGGTTATATATATTTATTATCCAGATCAGGTGTGACAGGTATAAATAAATATAAAGAAAAATCTTTAAATAATTTAATAAAAAAATTAAAAAAATATAATTCTACTCCTATTATTCAAGGTTTTGGTATTTCTAACGAATTACAAATTAAAAAATCTCTTTTATCTGGCACATCAGGAGTTATTTGTGGATCTATTTTAATTAAAGTTATTGAAAATAATTTATCTAACTTAGAAAAAATGTTTTTAAATTTGATTAATTTAGTAAAAACTTTAAAAAATGCAACTAAATAAATATAATTTTTATATTATCTTAACATTAACAAAATAGATAAGGATTTTTATATGCTTATTACTAAAAATATGTTGTACCGCGATACCCGTTATTTTATCTACAATAATATCTCATATATTATATTAATATCTTTTTTTATTACCTTTTTTCTAATATTATTAAATATTTTCATTACACCAGATATAAAAAAAATCTCTTTTTTGTATGAAGGAACAGCAATAAATTTATCTGAATTGTTTGATTTAATAAACAATATGAGCGTCGAACAAAAAATGATACTACTAAAATTATCTTTATCAAAAATATTATCTTCTATAATTGGTAATACTATTTTATTCAGTAGTGTAATCAGTTTAATTAACATTGTTTCTTCAGGTAAAAATGTTACGTTTAATTTATTTTTTTCTGTTTTAAAGACATCATTTAATAATTTATTATTATTAATTTTTGTATTAATTGTCATAATAAAATTAAGTTTTATATGTTTTTTTGTTCCTGGTATATTATTTTCAAGTTTTTTATCATTATCTCCTATTATTTTATCTATAGAAAACACTTCCATATTTAAATCTATATTATTTAGTTTTTATATAGTATATAAAAGATTTAAAATTATTTTTCCTTCTTTATTGTTATGGTTATTTTTAAAATTTTTATTTTTGTCAATATCTCTATTTTTTAATATATCGTGTTTAAATATAACTTTTTTATTTCTTTTTTTTATACAAAATTTTATATTTTCTTCTTTTATCATTCATTTATTTCGTTTTTATATGTTATTTCGTATAAATTAAAAATTTTAGGTATTGTAAAATGAGATATATTTTTAATTTAGTGTCCACTGGTATATTTTTTATAGCTTATCAAAAATATAACATGTTTTTAGCTATAAAATTATTAATTTTATTTTCTGGTTTGGCATTTTTCATTAATTTTTATTTTAATAAAAAAATAGATAAAATATATTTATTTAATTTTATTACTATTTTGCTTTTTGGATCTTTTAGTTTATTTATTCATAACAGTAATTATATGAAATGTAAAATTACTGTTATTTATTTTTTAATATTTTTATACTTACTTATTTATCAAATATGGAAAAAAGAATCATTTTTAAAAAAAATACTAGGAAAAGAATTAACTTTATCTAATATGATATGGAAAAAATTAGATTTCATATGGGCTATTTTTTTTCTTTCTTGTAGTATAATAAATCTATATATTACTTTCTTTTTTTCAGAGAATATATGGGTTAATTTTAAAATTTTCGGTTTAACAATATTAACAATTATTTGTGTAATAATATCTGTTGTTTACATTAATTATTGTAATTCAAAAAAAAAATAATTTATTACTATGTGAAATTTATACAATGATCATAAAAAAAATAGAAAATCATAATCGATTTCCAAAAGGTGAAATAGTACTTCAAACTCTCGCTATGCCTGCTGATACTAATGCAAACGGAAATATATTTGGTGGATGGATTATGTCACAAATGGACATTGGAGGAGCTATTTTAGCAAAAGAAATAGCTAAAGGACCGGTAGCAACAGTTCGTGTTGATAATATGATTTTTTTAAGATCAATATCTGTTGGTGATATAGTAAAATGCTACGCAAATTGTATTAAAACAGGTATCAGTTCTCTGACTATCAATGTAGAAATATGGATTGAAAAAATTTTTTTTAAACAAACTAGTCAATTTTATTGCGCTACTGAAGCGATATTTATTTACGTAGCTATTGACCAAAATGGAAAATCTCGTGCTATATTCCCTATAAATGTTATTTAAATTAAAGTTTAAATATAGATTGTGTCTCTAATACTATAAACCCTTACAATATATGTTTTTTATTGAAAATAATAGTAACTGATATAGTTATAATTTTTTCTGATAACTGACATTTAAAATAATTATTTAAGATAAGTATGACTATTTGTATATTATAGTAGCATAAAGAGGACTTCAATTAGATGACTACTCTATATATATCTCTATTTACTTGGCTATTCTTTTTTGGATATTGGATAATATTAATTAGTATAACTTATCAAATACTTACTAAAAGACATTCTACACCAGCTGCTATAGCATGGTTTTTAGTTATCTATATTTTCCCTATCTTTGGTATTGTTATCTGGTTATTTTTTGGTAAATTATACTTGGGTGAAAGAAGATTTCAATTAGCTAATAAAATATGGTCAAAAACTAATGTTTGGTTAACTGATTTTAAATCTTGTGAAACTTTCTTTGAAAAAAAAAATAGTGATGTTGCTACTTCATTATTCCAATTATGTAAACATAGACAAGGTATATCAGGTATTAAATGTGATCAGCTAAAATTATTGACTAATGCAAAAGAAATAATAAAAACTTTAATACATGATATCTATTTAGCAAAAAACAATATAGAAATGGTATTTTATATATGGAAACCAGGTGGTTTGGCAGATGATGTCGCTAATGCCTTAATTTCATCGGCAAAAAGAGGTATACATTGCAGATTAATGTTAGATTCAGCTGGCAGTGTTGATTTTTTTCGTAGTAAATGGGCACAAATAATGCGAAATTCTGGTATACAAGTAGTAGAAGCTTTAAAAATTAATATATTTCGCATATTTATACGTCGTATTGATTTAAGACAACATAGAAAAGTTATCTTAATAGATAATTACATTACATACACTGGTAGTATGAATCTAGTTGATCCTAGTTTATTTAAACAATCTGCTGGAGTAGGACAATGGATAGATTTAATGGCCCGAATAGAAGGACCTATAGCAGGTACTGTCGGAATTATTTATTCTTGTGACTGGGAAATTGAAACAGGTAAAAAAATTTTACCTAAAAAACCAAAAAAAAATAAAAATTTCTTAAAACTAAAAAAAAAACATAATTCAATTCAAGTAATTGCTTCAGGTCCTGGATTTCCTAAAAATATGATTCATCAAGCATTATTGACAGCTATTTATTCAGCTAGAAAAGAATTAATTATAACTACTCCTTATTTAGTTCCCAGTGATGATGTACACCATGCTATTTGTACAGCAGCACAAAGAGGTATAAAAGTAAGCATTATAATACCAAGATATAACGATTCTATTTTAGTAAAATGGGCCAGTCGAGCTTTTTTTAGTGAATTATTAGATGCCGGTGTGAAAATATATTTATTTGAAAAAGGATTATTACATAGTAAAAGTATTTTAGTAGATCAACAATTAAGTTTAATTGGTACTGCTAATTTAGATATGCGTAGTTTATGGTTAAATTTTGAAATTACTCTTGTAATTGATAATAGTCAATTTGGTAAAGACTTAGCATCTATACAATATGAATATATTTCTCATTCTAGATTATTAGATAAAAAATTATGGTCCATTCGTTCTCATTGGAAAATAATATTAGAAAATTTTTTTTATTTTTTTAATCCTTTGTTGTAAATATAAAATTCAAAAAAACATTTATATTACAGAGTACATTTCACTTAATATGCTATTTTGAAAACATTTTTGCAATAAAAATATTTATTTAAAAAATATAAAATCTTTATTTTTGAATTAAAATAAATTAATATATTAAATATTTAAAATGTTAACCATATAATCAACAAATTAATTATGAAGTAAAAATTCTATATTTTTATTATATTTAATAATTATTTTTTGGTATTCTATTTTACAATAAAAATAAAAATTATTTATATATATAAATAAATAAAAATGTATTAAATAAAACCTACAAAAAATCATATTTTATGATGAATAAAAAATTTTTTTAAAAAATATATGTTAATATATAAATATTAAATTTAATTATTATAATAATTAATATATATTGTATAATAATCAATTATTTTAATATAATATACAAATTATATTTTTATAAAACATCGATATTAATTTTAATTAAATACGAAAAACTAAAAATATAAGTATTGATACTTAAATATTTTTTTATTATTATAAATATAAAAATTTGATTTTATTTACTTTTTTATAATATAAAATATATACTTTGATATATTAATTGTCTAATAAAAAATATTAATTAAATATTAATTACTATTTATATTTTAATATGTATTAAAAATTTAAAATGAATTACTACAAAAATAATTTCAAATCTTTAAAATGTATTTTTATAAAAATACGGTTTTTTAATCATATTCTGAGATGGTACTATGAACGAAACACTGAAAATTCTCAATAATATTCGTACACTCCGAGCTCAAGCAAGAGAATGTTCTTTAGAAACTTTAGAAGAAATGTTAGAAAAATTAGAAGCAGTTGTTAATGAAAGAAGAGAAGAAGAAAATCAAGTTCAAGCAGAAATAAAAGAAAAAACAAGAAAATTGCAACAATATCGTGAAATGCTAATAGCAGATGGTATCGATCCAAATGAATTATTACAAACAATGACATCAAATAAAAATATAGGAAAACCTAAAAGAGCTACAAGACCTGCAAAATATAAATATATTGATGAAAATGGTGATTACAAAACTTGGACAGGTCAAGGACGTACACCTGCTATTATTAAAAATGCCATTTTAGACAAAGGGAAAAATTTAGAAGATTTTCTATTGTAGCTTTTTAAAATTAATGTTGCCAAAATAATAACGAAACATTAAAAATTAAAATTAATATAAAATTATTATTTATATTTTTATATAAAAGTTAATATTTAATAATTTCAAATTAAAAATGTTTCATATATTAAAATATTGATAAATCAATATAGGTGTTAAATATTAATAAAAATTATATACAAAAATATTATTTTTTCAAATACATGAAAATTCTTAAGATATTTAATTTTACTAAAATAAATCAAAATTTATAAAACGTTTTTATCGACATACTTTACAGAATTGTTTAATACCTTCTATTATAAGAAGTAGAAGGTTTAAACTAAATCATCTTATTTATTTATAAAATAAAATTATAATATTTATTCATATTTTATTTTATTTGAATACAATTATTTTATATTCAATAATTTTATATATAAATAATATTTTGTAAACATCATTAAAATA
This sequence comes from Buchnera aphidicola (Pemphigus immunis), assembly GCF_964059115.1. Taxonomy (NCBI): domain Bacteria; kingdom Pseudomonadati; phylum Pseudomonadota; class Gammaproteobacteria; order Enterobacterales; family Erwiniaceae; genus Buchnera; species Buchnera aphidicola. Next base: position 277,491 of record NZ_OZ060408.1, on the reverse strand, counting down.
TTTTTATATGTATTTTTTTTCATTATTTATATATATAAATAATTACTATTAATTATGGAAAACTATTTTTTTTTAAAAAAAAATGTCCCATTTTATTTGCTTTAGTATCTAAATACTTTGAATTTTTAGGATTTCTTCCAACAATAAGATCTACTCTTTCTACAATATTGATACCTGCATTTCTTAATTTTTCCATTTTAAATGGATTATTAGTTAACAATCTAATGTTATTTACCTTTAACAATTTTAATATATCAACACAAGGTGTGAAATCACGTTCATCTGCAGAAAAACCTAATTTATGATTTGCTTCCACAGTATCTAATCCTTTATCTTGTAAATGATAAGCATGTATTTTATTTAACAAACCGATATTCCTACCTTCTTGTCTGTGATAAATCAATATTCCACTACCTGCTTTAGCTATCGTTATTAATGCTGATTCTAATTGAAAACCACAATCACATCTTAAACTAAATAAAGCATCTCCGGTTAAACATTCAGAATGAATTCTAGTTAATATAGGATCAACTAAAGAAATATCACCATAAATAAGAGCTATGTGATTTTTTACACCTATTTCTTCTTCAAATCCAATAATGAAAAAATCACCCCATGGAGTAGGTAATTTTGCTTTAGATTTTTTTTTTAAGTTCATAAATTTTCCCAAAATTGTTATTTATTTAAAAATAATTTTATATTTTTTTGTAAATTAAAATTTAATTATATAATTTTATATATATTAAAAATTTTTAAAAAAAATTATTTATTTAAAATAAATATCAATACATATTTTAAATTAAATTAAGAAATTATTTTATATATTTTTATTTTACAAATAAAATCATTTATCCAATAATTAAATAAAAGATATAAAATCTATTAAGATTTAAGATCTATAAAAATTACTAAAAAATATTTATAAATTTTTAAATAAAATGTTTGATTAACTTAAATTAACAATTTTGTTGTTAAAAATAAAATTATTTAAATAATATCAAAATATGAATATCCTTTCATCATTTTTTATAAAAATAAAAATGAATTTATGCACATATTATATATGTATATAAAATAAAAAAATACATATTTACACCATATTCATAAAAAAGAATTTATTTCTTTTAATGTATGTAAAGGATTTTTTGAAAAAGTTACAGTACGGCCAACAACAATATAATCTACATTAAATTTCTTTGCCAAAGAAGGTGTAATAACTGTTTGCTGATCATATGCAGGATCTTCTTTTAATCTAATAGCTGGTGAAATAACTTTAAAATTAAAACCTAATTTTTTCTTTATATTCATAGATTCTGTACCGGGACAAACAACTCCATCTAAACCGTTTTTCTTTGCTAAAGTAGATAACATTAATACTTGATTAGCGATGGAAGAATTCACTCCTATTTCTCTTAAATCTTGTTCATTAAAACTAGTTAATACAGTAATGCCAATTAACAATGGTATATCTTTTTTAAATGAATTTAAAGCTAATTTTGCAGCTTGCAACATTTTACTACCACCAGATATATGAATACTAATCATCCATACTCCTAAATCCGCTGCTGCTGACACAGCTCCAAAAACTGTATTAGGTATATCGTGAAATTTTAAATCAAGAAAAATATCAAATCCAAGATTTTTTAATTGTATTATGAAAGGTTTGCCAAAAATAGAAAACATTTTTTTTCCAATTTTTAAACGATATATAGCAGGATCTAAATAATCAATTAATTTAAAAGCTTTATTTTTGTCAGAATAATCTAATGCAATTATAATTTTTGTAGTGAATTTAGAAATAATTTCTGACATTAAAAAACCTTAATATAAAAGTAAAAGATTGTTAAATCTTATCATATTATTTTAATAAAATAACATTTATTGTTAATATCTTTATTATCAAAAAATTTTAAAAAATATTGCTATTTATTTTTATAAAAATCTAATTTTAAAATTTTTAAAAAATTATAATATTTCTTTATTTATAATAAAGTTTATTATAGTATTTTAAATATGATAAAATCTAATATAAAATATTACTTAAGTATAATATTGAGAATGAGCATGATAAGAAGAACGAACCAAAGGTCCACAAAAAGCAGCTGTAAATCCCATTCTATATGCTTCTATTTCGAGTTGTTTAAATTCTAATGGTGTAATATATCTTTTAACAGGAAGATGTTGAAAACTAGGTTGTAAATATTGACCTAATGTGATCATAGTTACTCCATGAGAACGAAGATCATTCATAACTGATATTATTTCTTTGTTCTTTTCACCTAATCCTAACATTAAACCTGATTTCGTAGGTATTGTAGGATTATATAATTTAAATTTTTCTAATAATTTAAGTGATAAATTATAATTAGCTCCAGGACGAACATAAGAATATAAACGTGGTACATTTTCAATATTGTGATTAAATACATCAGGAGGGACTTTATTAATAATATGTAATGCTTGTTTACAACGGCCTCTAAAATCAGGAACTAATATTTCTACGGTAACTTTATTCATTTTTCTAATTTCTTTAATACAATCTATAAAATGTTGAGCTCCTCCATCATGCAAATCATCACGAGCAACAGATGTAATTACTACATAATTTATTTTCATTTTTGATATTACAGAAGCTAATTTTTTAGGTTCATTCTTATCTGGTAAAGAAGGTCTACCATTTTTTACTGCACAAAATCCGCAACGGCGAGTACATATAGATCCTAAAATCATAAAAGTAGCTGTATTATTATTAAAACATTCTGATATATTTGGACACAACGCCTCTTCACAAACAGAATGTAAATTGTTCATTTTTAAAATATTTTTTATTTTATTTACTTTATTTGAATTAGATAATACTTTTACTTTTATCCAATTAGGTTTTTTTAAAAAATTAATATTATTACTCATTCTAATAAGTGGTATTAAATGTGATTTATATTATTTTTATATTTATTTATAGATAATACTACTAACATTTAATAAATCAATTATTTTTTTTATCAATACCAATTTTATAATTTTACAATTGATATTTTTTTTAAAATTATATATTTGTGTCATACGAATCTTATTATTTCCACAAGGATAAATATGAAAAAAAGGACGCATATCCATATTAACATTTAAAGAAAAACCATGTAAAGAACAACTTTTTTTAATACGTAAACCAAAAGAACAAATTTTCTTGTTATCTACAAATATTCCTGGGTATTCTTGAACAATGTTTGATTTTATTGAAAAATAATGTAATGTAGCAATTACAGTTTTTTCTATTAAAGTAATAATGTCTCTTATTCCCATTTTTCTTCTTCTTAAATCTAATAATAAATATATTATTTGTTGACCTGGACCATGATAAGTAATTTTTCCTCCTCTGTCAGTATGAACCATTGGAATTTTACTAGTTATTAATCTATCTTTTTTTGTTCCTAATGGACCTAATGTAAAAATCGGATAATGTTGTACACACCATAATTCATCTAATGTTTTTATATCTCTAATAGCAGTAAATTTTTGCATTAAATCAGATACTTTTTCCCAGTGTTGTAAGCCTAAATCACGAATTATAATGGTATCATTATCCAATGGAGATCCTTAAAATTTAAAATAAATTAAGATTAATTAATATAAAAATATTTTTTTAAATTAAAAATAAAATAATTTTTAATTGATCAAAAAAACAGATTTAATTCCATTAATAATAAATTCTACACCTAATGACATCAGTAGTAAACCCATAATCCTTGTAATAATATTAATACCTGTATTTCCTAATATATGCATAAAAAAAGGAGCAGATCTAAACAATAACCAACATAATGCTGAAAATAATATGATTGATATCATACAACCTAACGTATGTTCAAAACCAGAATAACGGGTACTCCAAACAATAGTAGAACTAATTGCACCTGGTCCAGCAATTAATGGCATAGCTAATGGAACTACAGATATATTTTTAGAAATAGAAGATTTTATAGTATCTTGTTTTTTCTTCATATCTGATATTAATTTACCGTTTAACATAGACATAGCAATAATGATAACTAAAATTCCACCTGCAATACGAAAAGAATTGATAGAAATACCAAAAATGTTTAAAATAGTATTTCCTAACAGTAAAGCCGTACATAGAATAATTATTACCGATATATTGGCCACAAAGTTAGTATTATTCCTTTCTTGAAAAGTTTGATTACTAGTCATACTTGCAAAAATAGGAATCATACCTATTGGATTAACTAAAGCACATAAACTAATAAAAAATTTTATATAAGTAGAAATATCAGAAAATAAAATATCCACGTGTCACTCCTAATAGGAATTAAAGGTTTAATAGAATTATTATTAATAATAATTAATTTTAATAAATGATATTTTATCATGATGACTTATTATTGAAAAATAAAACTACTGATAATACATATAAAGTAGTAATTATTTTAGCAAAATAACTAATCCAACATAAAAATATTTTTAAAATTTAATCTATATTGAATTAGTTAAATATCAGATATTTTTTTTAGGAAAAATACACTGGTGTAGCTATGATGTTACGTGATTCAATTTTTATTTCTTTTAATCTTACTTTAATTATATCAGAAATACGATAAGCTATTTTGTTCTTAATATTGACTATCCCTTTTTCTTGATTACATATTACTTCATCTCTGTTCCTATGTAAAAAAAGTATAGGAATGAATATATTCGCACCATTTTCTATCAATTGCGCTTTAATACCACCACGAGTAATATCAGTAATTTCAGCATCAAAAATATTTTCATTAAATTTTGTTTTATTTAAAAAAATAACATATAGCCAATCTTCTACATCTCTTTCAGAAATTCTATTTCTACGACGACAATCGCTAATTTTAGAAGTAATAGAATTATTCGGTAACATTATTTTTTTATTTTGAATAATTGCTTTTAAAAAACGATGATTAACCATATCACCGTATTTTCTAATAGGAGAAGTCCATGTTGCATAAGATTTTAATCCTAAACCAAAATGAGGATACGGTATTAAACTTATTTCTCCAAAAGATTGTAAACGACGAATTCGACTACTAACATAATTGTTCGATAACTTATTGAGTTTACGATGAAGTTCACAAAATCCCGATAATGTAGTAATTTCTTTCACAGTCATTTCGATACCATAATGCAATAAAATTTCAATTACATGTTCTGCATTAATGTTATCAAATCCAGAATGAACATTATAAATTCCAAATCCTAAATATTTTGATAACACTTTTGCAGAACAAATGTTAGCAGAAATCATTGCTTCTTCAATTATTTTATGTGCAATTCGTCTTTGATTTCGAGATACACTTAAAATTTCTCCTTTTTCAGATATATGAAATTTATATTCAGAACGTTCTTTATGCACTAATGCATAAGTATTCCTCCATGTAGTACGAATTTTAGAAAAATGATTTAATAATAAAATTTGATTACTAATTTCGTCTGTTTTTGGTTTCCATGATCCTATGTTTTCTAACCAATCTGATACATTTTCGTATACTAATTGAGCTGCAGATTTTATCCATGCTAAAAAAAATTTAATTTTTTCTGATAAAATATTTCCTTTATTATCAACAACAATACGACAAACAAGAACTGGTCGTTTTACATTAGGTTTCAAAGAACACAAATCTTCAGACAAAATACGAGGTAACATGGGAATATTGAATCCTGGCAAATAATTAGTAAATCCTCTCTCTAAAGCTATTTGATTTATATTAGTACCTTCAGATATATAAGATGTTGGATCTGCAATAGCAACCAACAAACTCATATTTTCATTTTTTTCTTTTGTAATAAATAAAGCATCATCTATATCTTTGGTGTTTAAATTATCAATAGTTATAAATTCTAAATGAGTTAAATCTTGTCTATAAAGCAATTCATTAAAAATAATTTCTTTAGGATATATCTTAGGTTCATTTATAGGAAGATTATGATGTGATAAAATTACTTTCCATGGCACTAAAAAACTATTTTCTTCTGCAATAAATTTTATTATTTTAGCACGAAAAATTTTTTCTTTTTGTAATTTGTGAGAAATTAATTGTGCGATCACCCAATCTCCTGTTTTAAAATTACACAAACTATTTTTTTCAACATTACATAAAATTAATTTTCTTAAAAAAGGGTAATCAGGCAATATAAAAATATTGTTATTTTTTCGTTCTATTTTTCCTATAAATCTATTTAAAAAAGGTGCTATTAAACTTTCGGGTTTAGCTATTTCTCTATTTTTTTCCATATATATTCGAGCTGAAATTTTGTCACCATGCATTACTTTTTTCATATCACAAGGAGGTATAAAATAACTTTTTTGCAAATCAACGTCGAGAAATCCAAAACCTTTCTCGGTACTTTTTACAATACCTTCTACTCGAGGTAATTTATCATATAATTTCTTTTTTAATTTTTTAAGTAATGGATTATTTAAAAACATAATAATTAGACCTAAGTTTTAAAATAAAAATAATTTTTAATATACGAGATTATGTTTGGTTTTTTATAAAAATATTTAATATTCTATTCAATAAATTAAAGTATTAATTTTCCTAAATGTATTAAAAATATTATGTATAATGTTTATTTATATTTAATAAAATTAATAAAAAAGCTACAAATAAATTATTATAAATTTATTTATCAAAATAATTAAATATTTGTATATTAATAGATATATTAAATGATATTAATCATTCTATATATTCATAGATGTAATATTAAAACCACAATCAACATAAATAGTTTGTCCCGTAATTCCACTAGATAAATCAGAGCATAAAAAAGAAGCTGTATTACCTATATCTTGATATGTAATCGATCTACGAATTGGTGCCATTGAAGAATACATTTTCAATATTTTTTTAAAATTTTTAATACCAACTGAAGACACAGTTTTAATAGGACCAGAAGAAATCGCATTAACACGAATATTATCTGATCCTAAAGCATTAGCCATATATCTCATATTAGATTCTAAAGACGCTTTAGCTAATCCCATTACATTATAGTACGGAACTACTCGTTGAGATCCTAAATAAGACAAAGTAACTAAAGAAGAATTCTTGTTTAACATTTTTTTGCATTCTCTAGTCATTGCTACAAAACTATAAGAACTTATGTTATGTGATTTTTGAAATATATTTTTAGTAATGGTATCGATGTAATTTCCAGACAAATTACATGTTGAGGCAAAAGCAATAGAATGAACAAAACCGTCGAATTTTTTCCATATATTGGACAATTTAAAAAATAAATTTTTAATATTTTTATCAGAAACAACATTACAAGGTATAACAATATCCGAACCTAACTCTGAAGAAAATGATAGTATTCTTTTTTTTGATTTATAATCTCTACAAGTAAAAGCTAATTCTGCCCCATTAGAATACATTACTTTAGCAATACCGAAAGCTATTGAAAACTTATTTGATATCCCGGTAATTAGTATTTTTTTCCCTTTCAACATTTCTTTATTTTCATTATTTTATTATATTAAAAAATTAATTCAACATAAATTAACAATCATTACAATTATTAATAAATATTAAATTCTGATATTATTATTTTAAACATATTATCAGTTTTTACATATTAAATTTATTAATCATATATTATTTCCTTATTGAAATATTTTTTAAAATTAAAAATAAATTTTATGTGCAAGTAACATTATTACAATAATATATTATTTATTTTTAAGAAATTTGATATAGATTGTAACATTTTTTATATGATTGCTCAGATTTGTAATATTTTTAAAATTTATTTTATATAATTAAAAACTAATTTTTAATTAATTCATTTGTGTAAAAATAAATTACTTTTAATTAATAATTAATTAATAAATTTTTAATATTTTTACATCTATTAAAAATTTAAAAAAATAATCTGAAAATATTTTTTTAATTAATGACAATACTTTAAAAAAATATTTTTGAATATTATAAATATTCTTTTAAATCTATATTTATAGATATACAATTACAGTATTTTTGATACTAAGAAATGATTTATTTTTTATATAATTTATTTAACAAATATTCAATACAATTTCTATAATATACTATTTTTTACTAATTGTACTGCATCTCCTATATAATTACCAGGAGTGAAATTAATTAATTTTTCTTTTTCTGATATAGGAATATTTAAATTATTAATAAATTCATATAAAGTAATATTATTAATAATTTTCCCTCTTGTTAATTCTTTTAATTTTTCATAAGAATTAATAATGCCGTACTTTTTCATTACAGTTTGTATAGCTTCAGATAATACTTCCCAATTTTTATCTAAATCTTTTGATAATTTTTCTGTATTAATTTCTATTTTTTTTATACCAGTTAATACCGAATCATATGCTATTACTGAATATGATACAATTACTCCTAAATTACGTAATACTGTTGAATCACTTAAGTCTCTTTGCCAACGAGAAATAAGTAATTTAGATGTTATATGATAAATAACAGCATTAGCTAATCCTAAATTGCCTTCTGAGTTTTCAAAATGAATTGGATTAATTTTATGAGGCATAGTTGAAGAACTAACTTCACTAGAAATATATTTTTGTTTAAAATAACCAAGTGAAATATATCCCCACATATCTTTATTAAAATCTAATAAAATATTATTAAAAATAGATATACAATTAAACAACTCAGCTATATAGTCATGTGGTTCTATTTGCGTTGTATAAGGATTCCAAACTATTCCTAATGATGTCACAAATTCTTCGCTGATTTTATGCCAATCTATATCAGGATATGCAGCTAAATGAGCATTATAATTTCCTGTTGCTCCATTAAATTTACCTAATATATCTATATTATTTAATTTTTTTAGTTGTCGTATCATCCGATAAGAAAAATTAAGCATTTCTTTTCCTACTGTAGATGGACTTGCTGGCTGCCCATGAGTACGAGATAATATTGGTATTTCTTTATAAGAAAAAGCCATATTATTTATAGCATGAATTATTTTTTTCCAATACACAATTATTACGTTTTCTTTAGCAGTTTTTAAAATTAAAGCATATGCTAAATTATTAATATCTTCAGATGTACAAGCAAAATGAATATATTCTGCAATTGGTCTTAATTCCAATCTACTAAAAAATTTTTTTTTCAAAAAATATTCTACAGCTTTTATATCATGTTTTGTACTTTTTTCTAAAAATTTAATATATTCAGCATCTTTTTCATTAAAATTATTAACAATGTTATCTAAAAATTGTTCTGTACTATCTTGAAAATTAGTAATTTCTAATATTTTTGGCATCTTAGATAATTTTTTAATCCAATCAATTTCAATTTTAATACGAAACTTTAATAAAGCATATTCACTAAATATAGATCTTAAAAAAAAAGTTTTTTCTCCATAACGACCATCTATTGGAGAAATAGCTGTTAAATTAGATAGTATCATTAATAATCCTGAGTATTGATATGTATTTAATAAATAGAATTTAAAAATTTAAAATACTACTTATTTATTTTATATTTACAAGTATGCGTTTAACTTCAATATTAAAACGATTACGAAAAAATATAAGTTGTAATCTATTTCCACCTACTTGACGCCAAAGTACTGCTGAACGAATCCCAGCAAGTAATATTGATCTTAATTTACTTTGTACTTCTACTTTATTTAATATAGAAGCTGTACCTACAATTTTAATTCTTGAACCTAAAGTACTAATAACATCTAAATAGATTTCAGATAATTCATTGATCATATTAATATCATTTATTTCAATATTTCTAACCTTATTTTTTTTTATTATTCTTAAACGATAAGATAAATTTTTTAATGCAATTTTATTTTTTATTAATTTCCGTTCTAATACCATAATACCAAAAATATATTTTATTAAATAAAAAGATATAGAAGTATTGTTGGTTATATTTAAAATAGTCAGTAAAGTATTAAAACCTAAATTTAAATTTTTTTCATCATCTCCATACACCGATAAAACTGTTTTAGGGTTCATGTTTAAAATACTTTCTATACTTATTTTAAAAGCTTCATCGTCACAATTTCCTGTTTGTGATAATTGATATACCAAATGAGCAGCTTGACATAAACCAGCAAGTGACAATGTAAGAGAATTAATATTTTTAATCATTATCACATTTTCCAATATATAAGTTATGTATTAAAATTAAATAATAATAATTATTTTATCTTTTTTAACGGAATTAATGTATCGATAATTCCACCACCAATACATACTTCTAATAAATAAAATACTGCTGATTGTCCTGGTGTAACAGCAGGTACTGAATTTTTAAAAATGACTTTAACGCAACTATCATTAATAGGAATTAAGTAACACTGTATATCTATTTGACGATATCTAGTTTTAACAGTACAGGCCATTTCTTTTTTTAATATTTTACCATTAATCCAATTTATTTTTTTCACTATTATCCCAATAGACATTAAATGAGGATTATCTTTACCTTGAGCTACAATTAAAGAATTAGTTAACAAATCTTTATTCACCACATACCATGCTTTATTATTTAAATTCTTTATCCCACCTATTCTTAAACCTTTTCTTTGTCCTAAAGTATAAAACATTAAACCATTATGTTTACCTATTTTATAACCTTCAGTAGTAATAATTTTCCCTATTTTTTTTGGAAAATAATAACTCAAAAAATTATTAAATTTTTTAGGAGAAATAAAACATATTCCTGTCGAATCCTTTTTTTCTGCCACACTTATATTTAATTTTTTAGCAATTTTACGTACTTGTATTTTTTTTAATTTACCTACCGGAAATAAAATTTTTTTTATTTTTTCTGTATTTAAAGTATATAAAAAATAACTTTGATCTTTATTACTATCTACACCTCTTAATAATCTTAGTTGGTTATTTATAATTTTAGTACGAACATAATGTCCTGTAGCAATAAAATTTCCTTTAAGTATTTTTAAAGCAAATTCAAAAAATACTTTAAATTTTATTTCTTTATTACACAAAATATCTGGATTAGGTGTTCGTCCTCTTTCATATTCTGATAAAAAATTTTTAAAAACATATTCCCAATATTCTGAAGAAAAATTTATTTTATGTAAATAAATACCTAATTTATTACATACTTCTTGTGCATCTAATAAATCTTGATGAGCTGTACAATAACTTTCAGTATCATCTTCTTCCCAATTTTTCATAAATAATCCTTCTACTTGATATTTTTTCTTCAGTAATAACCAAGCAGATACAGAAGAATCTACACCTCCAGACATAGCCACAATAACTTTTTGAGTACTTTTTTTATACATTTTTTTCAAAATTATATATAAAGAATTTAAAATATACTAACATAATCTAAAAAACGACTACAAATTATTATTTTAATAATAATTTTAAATACTATCATAGCATAATTATGTTTAATTTAAAAAATAGCAAAAAACTTATACTTTATATATTAAATATAATGATAAAATTTTTATTTTTAAATAAATATTTATCTACAATTAATAATTATTAATCCTTATTTGTTAAATAAAAAAGTTTATTTTTATCAATAAATAATTATCACATTTTATTAATACAATAATTTTAAAATTATAAAAAATAATTATTATTAATAATAATGTAATTTTCTTTTTTTTTCGATATTATAAAATAATAATTTTATATTAAAAATGTAAAAACAAATATTCAATATAAAACTTACAAAAATGGTATATTTATTAATATGATTAAGCAAATAAGAAATTTTTCTATTATTGCGCATATTGATCATGGAAAATCAACACTTTCTGATCGTTTTATCCAAATATGTAATGGTTTATCAAAAAGAGAAATGCATAACCAAGTTCTTGACTCTATGGATTTAGAAAAAGAAAGAGGAATTACAATTAAAGCACAAAGTGTAACTATTAACTATAAAAATAAATATAATAAATTATTTCAATTAAACTTTATAGATACACCTGGTCATGTTAATTTTTCCTATGAAGTTTCACGTTCTTTATCTGCATGTGAAGGAGCTTTGTTAGTTGTTGATGCTTCTCAAGGAGTAGAAGCACAGACAGTTGCCAATTGTCGTACAGCATTAGAAATGAATTTAAAAATTATTCCTGTATTAAATAAAATAGATTTACCAACTGCTAATCCTTTACGTACATTAAAAGAAATAGAAGATATTATAGGAATTTCTACATCTAATGTTATTCAATGTTCTGCAAAAACAGGTCATGGAGTAATTGATTTATTAGAACAAATTATTACAGAAATTCCTTATCCTAAAGGAAACATAAAAGCACCATTACAAGCATTAATTATTGATTCATGGTTTGACAATTATTTAGGAGTAGTATCACTAGTCTGTATTAAAAATGGATTACTCGAAAAAAATACTAAAATAAAAGTCATGGATACTAATAAAATTTATAAAGTAGAACAAGTAGGAATTTTTACACCAAAAAGAAAAATTAAAGAATATTTACAATGTGGAGAAGTAGGATGGGTTATATATGGTGTAAAAGATATAAAAAGTGCACCTGTTGGTGCTACTCTTACTTCATTTTTTAATCCATCAATAAAAAAAATATCAGGATTAAAAAAAATCACACCTCAAGTGTATGCTGGATTATTTCCTATCAGTTCTGAACAATATGAAACATTCCGAGATGCTTTAGGAAAATTAAATTTAAATGATGCTTCATTATTTTATGAACCGGAAAATTCTACTGCTCTTGGTTTTGGTTTTAGATGTGGATTTTTAGGATTATTACATATGGAAATAGTGTTAGCAAGATTAGAAAGAGAATATAACTTAGATTTAATTGCAACTATGCCTACAGTTGTTTATGAAATTGAAACTATTGATAATAACATTATTTATTTAGATACTCCTTGTAAATTATCGGCTCTCAACAACATTAAAACTATCAGAGAACCCATTGCTGAATGTAATATGCTACTACCTCCTAAATATTTAGGTAATGTTATAAAATTATGCATAGAAAAAAGAGGTATACAAAGTAAGATGATCTATCATGATCATCAAGTCATTCTTACTTATGAAATTCCTATGTCTGAAATTATTCTTAATTTTTTTGATCAATTAAAATCTATTTCTAGCGGTTATGCTTCTTTAGAATACCGCTTTAAAAAATTTAAAACTTCTAATTTAGTATGTGTAGATATATTAGTTAATACTGAAAAAGTTGATGCATTATCATTTATCACTCATCAAAATTGTTCTCGATATCAATCTCGTGAAATGATAAAGAAAATGAAAGAATTAATTCCAAGACATCAGTTTGATATTCCTATCCAAGCAGCAATTGGAAAACATATTATAGCTCGAGAAACTATTAAACAATTACGTAAAAATGTATTAGCAAAATGTTATGGTGGAGATATTACTAGAAAGAAAAAATTGTTAAAAAAACAAAAAATAGGAAAAAAAAGGATGAAAAAAATTGGTAATATAGAAGTTCCAAAAAATGTATTTCTTGCAATTTTAAATATTGATAAAAATAATAAATAAGGTAATTTTATGTCTGATATTTTAGCTATATTTTTTTTAATAGCTACATTAATAACAGCTATTTTTTGGATAATAAATAAAAAACAAAATTATAGATTTAAAAATAAAAAAAATATTTTATTTAATAAAAATAGAAAATATTATAATTTTTTTAAAAAAACAAAATGTATTTCATATATTGCTTCTTTTTTTCCAACATTTATAGTGATATTTATAATCCGTTCTTTTATTTACGAACCTTTTCAAATACCTTCTGGATCTATGATGCCAACATTATTGACAGGAGATTTTATTTTAGTAGAAAAATTTTCTTATGGTATAAAAGATCCTATTTTACATTATAAATTTTTTGATACAGGAAAACCAAAAAGAGGAGATATAGTAGTTTTTAGAAATCCATATAATATAAAAATTTTTTATGTTAAACGGGTTATAGGTCTACCTGGTGACCAAATTACCTATGATGCTATAAATAAAATATTTAAAATTCAACAAAAATGTTATGAAGAAAAATATTGCCAAAAAAACATTTCTACAGTACATAAAAAATACGAATTGAATGAAAATATTAAGAATAAAATTCAATTGACTAATAATGAGGAAAATACAACTTTATATTATGTTAATCCCAATAACAAAAAGTTTATTCCTGTAACATTTAACGTTTTTCAAGAAAAAATAGATAAAAAAATATTTAATATTCTCTTATCTGATCAAATAACAGATCAAATAAATGAATATTATCAACAAGAAGGTCAAAAAAAAGGTTGTTGGATTGTTCCTAAAAATCAATACTTTATGATTGGAGATAATAGAGATGATAGCTTCGATAGTCGTTATTGGGGTTTTGTTCCTGAAAAAAATTTAGTGGGAAAAGTAATTACAATATGGATGAGCTTTAATAAAGAAGAAAATAAATGGCCAGTTGGTATCCGATTAAATCGAATAGGAAATATTTATTAAAAACATTTTATATATTTATTAAATAAATACATTATTTAATATCTTTTAAAAATTACCAGCTGTAAAAAAATTATTTTCATTATTTTTATAATCTTAACAATTTTAAAAAATTTAAATTTAACAATAATATGAACTATATCCTAATAGATAGGCTACAGCAGACACTTGGCTATACTTTTGTGCAAAAAGAACTTTTAACTCAAGCTTTAACTCATCGTAGCGCTAACAGCAAACATAATGAACGTCTTGAATTTTTAGGTGACTCTATTTTAAGTTTTGTGATAGCCAATGCTTTATATCATCATTTTCCATATGTAAATGAAGGTGATATGAGTAGAATGAGAGCAACTTTAGTTCGAGGAAATACTTTAGCTGAAATAGCAAGTGAATTTGATTTAGGAGACTATTTACAATTAGGACAAGGAGAATTAAAAAGTGGAGGATTCCGTCGTGAATCTATTTTAGCTAATACAGTTGAAGCTTTAATTGGTAGTATTTTCTTAGATAGCAACATTAATATTGTAGCAGAATTGATTCTAAAATGGTATGCTAAACGTTTAAAAAAAATCAGTCCTGGAGATACACAAAAAGATCCTAAAACTAGATTACAAGAATATTTGCAAGCCAAACATTTACCTTTACCAACATATTTAGTTGAACAAGTATACGGAGAAGCTCATAATCAAGTTTTTACTGTTCACTGTGAAATAAGTGGTATTACTGAACGTTCAGTTGGTATAGGCCCAAGTCGTCGAAAAGCAGAGCAAGATGCTGCTCTAAACGCTTTGATAAAGTTGGAGATAGAATGAAGAATAATCAGTATTATTCAGGAATAATTACAATAATAGGACAGTCTAATACAGGCAAATCTACAATATTAAATAAAATAATGGGAGAAAAAATATCCATTACTTCTCATACATTACACACTACTCAAAGGAATATCTTTGGCATTCAAACTCAAGAAAATTATCAATCAATTTATATTGATACACCTGGAATTCAAAAAATAAAAAAAAAATATATTAAAAATATAATAGACAAAAAAATAGATGGAATTATTTTAAATTCAAATATTATTATATTTGTAGTAGAACATATAAAATGGAATATCAACGACGAAATAATATTAAATAAAATAAAAAAAAATACTATTCCAATAATACTTGTAATAAATAAAATCGATCTTATTAAAAATAAACAATTATTCTTACCTCATGTTAATTTTTTACAGAAAAAAATATGTTTTAAAGAAATTATTTTCATTTCAGCAAAAAATGGAGAAAATATTAAAAAATTATCTGATATAATAAAAAATTATTTACCTCCAGCTTCTCATTGTTTTCCTAAAGAAAAAAAAACCAGTTATTCTAAAAAATTTATTTTTTCAGAAATAATACGTGAAAAAATAATACGTAATTTAAACAAAGAATTACCATATATAATTAAAGTTACAATTAAAAATTTGATTCATCAACAAGAAAAAAAAATTATTCATGCTATTATTTTTGTAAAAAATATTAATCAAAAAAAGATATTAATAGGAAAAAATGGTAGAATTGTAAAAAAAATTGGTATTTTAGCTAGAAAAGAAATAGAAAAACTTTTTAAAATTAAAGTATCTTTATATTTGTGGATTAAAATAGATTTTAATAAGTAAATGTGTATACATTTAAACCGTTATTCTTATTTAAATTAAATATATTTTTCATATAATAAATTAAATCAGGTTAAAATTAAAATATGGCTATTATTGGTATCGGAATAGATATCATAAAGATTTCACGTATAGAAAAAATCATTGATACATTAAATTCTAAATTAGCAAAAAGAATTTTGTCAAAAAAAGAATTTTATCAGTATTTAATAAAAAAAAATAAAATTAATTTTTTAGCAAAACGATTTGCAGCTAAAGAAGCAGCTGCAAAAGCTTTAGGTATTGGGATAAGAAATGGTATTAAATTTAGTGATTTTGAAATCTACAATGATAATTACGGTAGTTCTAAATTATTATTATTAAACGAAGCTAAAAAACTTGCAAATAGCATGAATGTACAACGTAATCATGTCAATTTAACTGATGAAAAAAAATATGCATATGCAATTGTAATTTTTGAAAGTTAATAATGTTATATTGTTTAAAATATTATTAATTATGATCTTTTATTTTTAAAAAAATTGTTAAGTAAATTACTGCATTCTTTTTCTAAAATTGATTCAGTAATATTTAATTTATGATTAACATTATTTAAATATTTCTTAAAAATATCTATTTTATTTTTTTTTTCTTTTGCTCCAAAAACTAAATGTTTTATACGACCATGAATAATTGCTCCAAAACACATAATGCATGGTTCTAATGTTACATAAAGTGTTGTATTTAATAATCTATAATTCTTTAATTTTTTTCCTCCTTGACGAAGTGTTAAAATTTCAGCATGAGCTGTAGGATCGTTATGATATATAGATGAATTACTACTTTTTCCTATAATATTTTCTTTAAAAACTAATACAGCTCCAACAGGTACTTCTCCTTTTTTTTCAGCTATTAAGGCTAATTTTAAAGCATATTTCATCCAATGTTTATGTCTATTATACGAATGCATTTCATTTCTATAAAAATTAATTAACATTAATTATAAAACGTTTTTTATTTAAGATAAATATATATATTATTTATGTTAACAAATATAAACATTAAAAAATAAAACTAATTACGTTTTATACCATAAAATTACAGTATAATTAAATATATTTTTTATTATTTTTAAATATTTTATTTTTCTCTAATTCCCATTCTCGTTTTTTTTTGTTTTCACGTTTATCTGATTTTTTTATTCCTTTTCCTATACCTATTTTTAATTTGCACCAATTTTTTTTCCAAAATAAAGATAAAGCTATCAATGCATATCCTTCTCTATTAACTTTACCAGTTAAAAAATATATTTGCTTTTTATGCAAAAGTAATTTTCTATTTCTTGTTGGATTACACGTTATATGAGTAGAAACAGTAGGTAAAGGTTCAAACATTGCAGAAGCAAGACAAGCTTCTTGAGAATATAAAAATATATAACTACCATTAATATTTACTTTTTTTTCTCTTAAAGATTTTACCTCCCATCCTAATAATATTATACCTGATTCATATTCGTCTTCAATTTTATAATTATATCTGGCTTTTTTATTAATAGAAATAACCGATAGATCATGAGATAAAAATGCTTTCTTTTTCATTTAATTATACAAATCCTATTTTACTAATTTTTTAAACTAGTTTATATTAAAAATAAAATAATATTAATAATTTTATTTATGAATAAAATAAAAGTGATTGTTATTTATGCTTTGTCAAATATACAATTTTTTAGAAAAATAATAATTGAATCTGGATCAACAGTTGAAGAAGCACTTTTAGCATCAAATATTATTTCAGAAGATAAAAAAATAAATATTTATAAAAATAAAATTGGAATATACGGAACTATTACACATTTAAAACATATAGTTAAAGAAGGAGATCAAATTGAAATTTATCGTGAACTTATAATCGATCCTAAAGAACTAAGAAGAAAAAAAATAAATTTAAATAAAAATTAATTTATTAAATATATATAAACATATTTGCAGAGTTATTAAATAAAATAATTAACCAATATCTCTGCATATTAATTTTATTAAAAATATTATTTTTTTACTTGTGATACTACCACCATTGCTGGACGTAATAATCTATTATGTAATAAATAACCTTTTTGTAAAATAGATATCACATGATTGTCTTTTATTGTCTCTGAAAATTGTATCGACATAGCTTGATGAATATCTGGATTAAAAGGTACATCGATACTATTAATTACTGATACACCAAATAAATTTAAAATATCTAAATATAACTTTACAGTCATTTCTAATTTATTAAAAACTTCTGTTAAATTATCATTTAATTTATTTGATAAATTTAACGATCTTTCGAGATTATCTATTATTTGCAATAATTCATTAATAAATTTTTCTAAAGAAAATTTATAAGTATTTTCTATATCTTTTTGAATTCTTTTTTTTATTTTATATATTTCTTGTTCTATATTTTTTTTTTCATTAAATAAATTATTTTCAATTAATAAAAATTCTTTTTCAAGTTTTATAATTTCTTCATCAATAGATAGTTTAAATTTTTCCAATGGATCCGTAGATTCTTTAATCACAGATTTATTTAAATTATCATTGCTTGATTTTTTTTCATCTGTATTCATTTTAAATTATCCTTTATTCTAAAATTAATATGTTGATATATAAAATATATCTATAATATTTTAATAAATCAATTTTTATTAAAAAAAAATTAATTTTATAAATAAAAAATATTTTATCTTACTAAATGTCCAAAAATTAAATACAAAACTTTATAAAAATAAAATAATATTAAATTAAATTTAAATAATTTTTAAATATCTTTAACCAAAGGTTTTATATAAGAAACACCCATATCCCACGGTTGTTCAATCCAAACATTTTGAGGAATATCTATGATGTAGTCATCAACTAATAAACGACCGAGTGGCTTAGCAAAAATAGTTACAAAATAAGCATTTGGATACATTTTTCTAATTACTCGAGCTGTTCCGCCTGTATCTACTAAATCATCTACAACAATAATTTTTTCACCGTAATCCTTCGCTTTTTTAATTATTTTCATATTACGCAAATGATTATAATCATAACTAGAGATACATACAGTATCTACAAAACGAATTCCCAGCTCTCTTGCTAAAAGAGCCGAAGGAATTAAACCACCTCGACTAACTGCAATAATACCTTTCCATTGATCAACTGAAAGTAATTTTTTTGCTAATTTTCTAGCATGAATTTGCAACATATCCCAAGTAACAATGTATTTCTTGTTCATATCAGCACATCTCGCAACTATAAAGTGCCATAAATTTAGTAATAAAAACAAGTAAAATGATGATTAAAATTTATTATGGATCAATAAAACTTTTCAATTATTTATATTTTATTTTTAAGTATACTCTTTATGAAATAGTTATGTTATATCTTTGAAGTTTTAAAAAATGTAAATTTAGTAAAAATCAATATTTAATAAATATATTTTATATATAACTTATTGTATAAAATATTCATACAAATAGATTAAATATATCTTATATTAATTTAATTAAAAATTTATCTTTAATTTTTTTAAAAGAAAATTGGTAATTTATGAAGAGATAAAGAAGGATTTAAAAAAAGTAAATTTTATAATTTTAAATTATAAATATTTTATAAAATATTTATAATGATTTATTAAATAAATTAAGAGATTACTCGGTGCGGACGGGATTTGAACCCGCGACCCCCGGCGTGACAAGCCGGTATTCTAACCAACTGAACTACCGCACCTATGTAACTTGAAATAATAATGTTATATTAAAATATAAATTCTGTCAAATTAAAATTAATACTATCAAAAATCTTATTCATTAATATACCAGAGACATTTTTTATTTTTTTTCATCATATATTTCAAATATGATTTATGTAATTTTTTTTCACCAGCAGAAGCCCAACGTATTTTAGAAAAATGTAAATTTTTCTTTTTTTTAATAAAGAAACTAAAATCATCTTTTTCTTTAGTATCATCAAAAAAATCTATTGATTCTTGAAAACTGGTCATAGCTAAATATACTTTAGCTAATAATTGAGCATCCAACAATGCACTATGTAAATTTCTCTCATAGTTCTTAATAAAATATCTAGAACATAAAGAATCTAAAGTATTTTTCTTACCAGGAAAAATTTTTCTAGATAACAATAAAGTATCTATAACTGTAGAACAGGACAAAATATTTTTTATTTGTAAATTTAACATACTTAATTCATAATTTATAAATCCAATATCAAAAGTGGCGTTATGAATAATTAACTCAGCACCATTGATATAATTTAAAAAATCCACAGCTATTTCATTAAATATTGGTTTATTTTTTAAAAATTTATCAGAAATACCATGTACGGAAAAAGCTTTAGGATCTACCGAACGATTCGGTTGAATATATGTATGAAAATTATTTCCTGTAAAATCACGATCAATTATTTCAATAGCACCAATTTCAATAATACGATGCTGTTCATAAAAAATACCTTTATTGTTGATACCTGTGGTTTCAGTATCAAGTGCAATTTGTCTTATTTTGTTTTTTTTCATATAATTCTTTAATATATATATTAAAAAGAAATATTTTATAATGTTAAAATTAGTTTATATTTTTACCGATGGTTCTTGTTTAGGAAATCCTGGTCCAGGAGGATACGGAATTTTATTTCGTTATAAAAAACATAAAAAAATATTACATGCTGGATTTTATTTAACTACTAATAATCGCATGGAATTGATGAGTATTATTATAGCGTTAGAATCTCTGAAACAATCCTGTCAAGTACATATTGTAACAGATAGTCAATATGTAAAAAAAGGTATTGAAAATTGGATACATCAATGGAAAGAACAAGGTTGGAAAAATAAAAAGAAAAAACCAATAAAAAATGTAGATTTATGGATCAGATTATATAATACACTACATCAACATCAAACATACTGGAAATGGATTAAAGGACATTCCAATCATATAGAAAATACATTCTGTGATAGATTAGCACGTATATCCGCAAATAATCCTCATTTTCAAGATACGGGTTATAATATAAAAAAAATTTAAAAATATATTAAAATTTTTATTACTTAGATATTTACTATACTACAATTCAGGTATGACTACAATGATATTAAATTTTATTAAAATTCTTCATGATAATTATGTTTGGTTATTAACTAATAACAAAGGTTTATCTGTAATAATAGATCCAGGAGACGCTGCACCTATCATAAAATATATAAATAAAAACAATTACTATCCTATATCTATTTTACTTACACATTATCATAAAGATCATATCAAAGGAACTTTAGAATTACTAAATCAGTATCCAAAAATAAAAATTTATGGTCCACCAAAAAAAAATAATATAAATAGAAATATTAATTTTGTTTACGATAATGAAATTATCTACATTGAAAAATATGCATTTCTTATTATTTCTACACCAGGACATACTAACCATGATATCTCTTATTATTTTCCACCTTATCTTTTTTGTGGAGATACTTTATTTTCTGGTGGATGTGGAAAAATAATTTCAGGTGATGCTACTTTGATGTTTAATTCATTAAAAAAATTTTCATTTTTCCCTAATGAAACTTTGATTTGTTGCGGACATGAATATACGTTATCTAATTTAAAATTTGCACGATATGTTTTACCAAAAGATAATACAATCCTAAAATATTACATAAAAATAAAAAAAACAATAAAAAAAAATAGATCTAGTTTACCAAGCTTATTAATAAATGAAAAAAAAATAAATATATTTTTGAGAACTAATGAATTTCTATTAAAAAAAAGAATAGGATTAAAAGAAACTAAGAAAAATGAAGAGGAATGTTTCTCAATATTGAGAAACATGAAAGATAATTTCAATTGGAGCTAAGCGGGATCGAACCGCTGACCTCCTGCGTGCAAAGCAGGCGCTCTCCCAGCTGAGCTATAGCCCCTAGTTTTTGATATTGGTAGGCCTGAGTGGACTTGAACCACCGACCTCACCCTTATCAGGGGTGCGCTCTGACCAGCTGAGCTACAAGCCTGTTTTATATTTTATTAAATAATTTGTGTGAGCACATCTAATAAGTATTATTTTTAAGGAGGTGATCCAACCGCAGGTTCCCCTACGGTTACCTTGTTACGACTTCACCCCAGTCATGAATCACAAAGTGGTAGGCGCCATCCCAAAAAATAAGGTTAAGCTACCTGCTTCTTTTGCAACCCACTCCCATGGTGTGACGGGCGGTGTGTACAAGGCCCGGGAACGTATTCACCGTGGCATTCTGATCCACGATTACTAGCGATTCCGACTTCGTGGAGTCGAGTTGCAGACTCCAGTCCGGACTACGATGTACTTTATGAGGTTTGCTTATCTTTACAGGGTTGCTTCTCTTTGTATACACCATTGTAGCACGTGTGTAGCCCTGGTCGTAAGGGCCATGATGACTTGACGTCGTCCCCACCTTCCTCCGGTTTATAACCGGCAGTCTCCTCTGAGTTCCCGGCTTAACCCGATGGCAACAGGGGATAAGGGTTGCGCTCGTTGCGGGACTTAACCCAACATTTCACAACACGAGCTGACGACAGCCATGCAGCACCTGTCTCACAATTCCCGAAGGCACTTTTTCATCTCTGAAAAATTTTGTGGATGTCAAGACCAGGTAAGGTTTTTCGCGTTGCATCGAATTAAACCACATGCTCCACCGCTTGTGCGGGCCCCCGTCAATTCATTTGAGTTTTAGCCTTGCGGCCGTACTCCCCAGGCGGTCGACTTAACGCGTTAGCTACGGAAGTCATTTCTCAAGGAAACAACCTCCAAGTCGACATCGTTTACAGCATGGACTACCAGGGTATCTAATCCTGTTTGCTCCCCACGCTTTCGCATCTCAGCGTCAGTATTCGTTTAGGAGGCCGCTTTCGCCACAGGTATTCCTCCAGATATCTACGCATTTCACCGCTACACCTAGAATTCTACCTCCCTCTACGATACTCTAGAATTTCAGTTTCAAATGCAGTTCCTGGGTTAAGCCCAGGGATTTCACATCTGACTTAAAAAACCGCCTACAAGCTCTTTACGCCCAGTAATTCTGATTAACGCTAGCACCCTCCGTATTACCGCGGCTGCTGGCACGGAGTTAGCCGGTGCTTCTTCTTCGGGTAACGTCAAGAGAAATAAGTATTATTCATTTCTTTTTCCTCCCCGCTGAAAGTACTTTACAACCCTAAGGCCTTCTTCATACACGCGGCATAGCTGCATCAGGCTTTCGCCCATTGTGCAAGATTCCCCACTGCTGCCTCCCGTAGGAGTCTGGACCGTATCTCAGTTCCAGTGTGGCTGGTTATCCTCTCAGACCAGCTAGAGATCGTTGCCATGGTAAGCCTTTACCTTACCATCAAGCTAATCTCATCTGGGTTCATCCGAAAACATGAGGCTTATAAATAAGTCCCCCATTTTGGTTTACAAAAAATAATAAACATTATGCGGTATTAGCCATCGTTTCCAATGGTTGTCCCCCTTTTTCGGGCAGATCCCCAGATCTTACTCACCCGTTTGCCGCTCGCCGACAAGAAAGCAAGCTTTCTTTCGCTGCCGCTCGACTTGCATGTGTTAGGCTTGCCGCCAGCGTTCAATCTGAGCCATGATCAAACTCTTCGATTAAAAATTTGCTTAAAAAATTAAGACTTTAAATAAATTCAAAATAAAATTGACTTATTTTGATGTGCCCACACAAATTATCTAATATTTTTTTAAAGAGCATAAAACCAACTTTTTTAATGTTATATCTTTTTTTATATGTTGTCAATCTTTATCGATATATATTTTTATATTATTTTATTCTAAAAAAATGAAAATTTTATTTTTAAAACAAATTATTTTTTTAAAAAATTATTTGTGTAAATAAAATAAATTCAAATGCATTTATTATTATTTAATAATAAAATATATTTAATATACCTATTTTTTATGTTATATCAATAACATTTAAAATTTTATACAATAAAGTTATTATAATATATAAAATAAATAAATATTAAAAATATTTAAATAATTCTTAGGATATACATATGAATATTCAAAATTTAATTTCAATAGACATAAAAAAAGCTTTAATCAATTCTGGTGCACCAAAAAATTGTGATCCTTTGATATTTAGAACTTTAAAATTAAATATTGGTGATTATCAATCTAATGCTGCTATGAAAATTGCTAAAATATTAAAAATTGATCCTTATCAATTCGCAAAAAACGTTATCTTAAAAATAAAAAATAGCGATATGTATCACACTATAAAAGTAGCTAAACCAGGTTTTATTAACATTATTCTTAATCGAGATTGGTTGTCAAAAAAATTAGAAATAGCTCTCTATTCAGATAGATTAGACATAGATTTTGTTACTCCACAAAACATCGTAGTAGATTATTCTTCCCCAAATATAGCAAAAGAAATGCATATCGGACATTTACGTTCAACTATTATAGGAGATGCAACTGTAAGAATTATTGAATTTCTTGGTCACAATGTAACTCGTTCTAACCATATAGGAGATTGGGGAACACATTTTGGAATGTTAATCGCATATATACATAATAATAAAAAAAAATCCATATCAAAAATCTCTTTAACAGATATAGAAAAATTATATAAAAAAGCAAAAATAAAATATGATCATGATCCAAAATTTGCAAAATTATCCAGAGAATATGTTGTTAAATTACAAAATGGAGATCAATATTGTCAATATCTATGGAAAAAATTAATTGATATCACAATTACATATAATGAAAAAATATATAAAAAATTAAATGTGACATTAAAAAACAAACATATTATGGGAGAAAGTTCATATAAAAACATGTTACCAGAGGTAATTTCTGATCTTAAAAAAAAAGGTATTGCTGTAAAAAATGAAGATTCTCTTATTGTATTACTAGAAAAATACAAAAATAGATGTGGAAATCCAATGGGAGTTGTTATACAAAAAAAAGATGGTGGATATTTATACTCCATTATAGATATAGCTTGTCTAAAATATCGTTGTGAAATATTAAAAGCAGATAAAATCTTATATTATACAGATTCTCGCCAAAACCAATATTTACTACAAATTTTCGAAATAGCTAAAAAAGCAGGTTATATACCTAAAAATGTAAAAGTAGAACATCATATGTTTGGAATGATGTTATCTGATGATAAACGTCCATTTCAAACTCGTGCAGGAAATACAATTAAATTATCTCAATTACTGAATAAAGCAATAAAAAAAGCAAAAAAGATAATAAAACAAAAAAATCCAAATTTATCTGAAGAAAAAATTGATAAATTATCCAATATCATTGGTATCGGTGCTATTAAATACGCTGATTTATCTAAAAATAGAATAACAAACTATATTTTTAACTGGGATGAAATGCTATCTTTTGAAGGAAACACAGCTCCTTACATTCAATATGCGTACACAAGAATAATGTCCATTATAAAAAAATCAAAAACACCTTTGTTATCTCTAAAAGGAGATATTATATTATCTGAAAAATTTGAAATTGAACTAGCACTTATCCTCCTACAATTTGAAGAAAAAATAACTTATGCTGCTGAAAAAGGCACTCCCCATATTATATGTAGTTATCTCTATAAACTTTCAGGAATATTTTCTAATTTTTATGAAAGTTGTTCTATTTTATTTCCAGAAAATAAAAAAATTTCTATTAGTCGTCTAAAATTATCCTTATTAACGGCAAAAACGATTAAACTAGGATTAAATTTACTAGGTATTAATACAATTGATTATATGTAATCTAGTTTCTTTATATAAACGAAATATTTGTATTATAAAAAACAATTTAATTCTAAAAATTATAAAATTAAATCATGCTAATTTTTTTTACCAATAATACTCGTCATTCGTATTTCTTTAGCATTACATACTTCCATGTTCGATAATACACTTAATTCTGGAAAACTATCATGAAAAAATTGAAATAAAAATATTCGTAAAGTATTATTTACTAATAAAACAGGTGATACTCCTATTGATTTTTGATATTTAATTGCTGTATCCATATCATTTAATAATTTATCAGCCAATCCCGGTTCTACACTATTATTTCCGTTTTGAAATGTTTGTAATAATAAGTTTTCTAATTCAATATCTAAGCCTATAACTTGAATTTTATCATTATTAAATAAATTTTGAATAATAAATTTACCTAACGATATACGTACCAAACTAGTCAAAATATCAATTTCATTTTTTTTAATTGCTGCATATTCTATTAAAGTTTCTATAATAGTATTCATATCTCTAATACTGACATTTTCTAATAACAAATTTTGCAACACCTTATGAAAAACAGTCAAACTAATTATATTAGGAACTAAATCTTCTATAAGTTTCGGCATTTTTTTAGTTAAATAATTTAACAAATCTTGAGCTTGTTGCCTCCCAAATAACTGATTCATATTCCTATACATAATATAATTTAAATGAGTAGCGATCACTGTAGTACCATTAACAATTGTAAAACCCTTTTGTTTAGCTTCTTCTATATGATTTACATTAATCCAAAATGCAGGCACATTAAATACAGGTTCAATAATTTTTTCTCCTTCCAATATTTTAGATTTATCTTCTGAATTAATAGCCATAACACGATTTAAATATACTTTACCTACAGCAATTTCGACTCCTTTTATCAAAAATCTGTAAGAATATGAAGATAAATTGCTATTATTTTGAATATGTATTAATGGAGGTAAAAAACCCATTTCTTGAGCAAATTTTTTTCTGATACTACGAATTAAATACAATAATTTTCCTTTTTTTTTCACATCAACTATTGGAATAAGTCTATTTCCTATTTCAATACCTATTAAATCTTCTATTTTTACATCATTCCAAGATACTTCTGAAATTTTATTTATATCTTTAACAACATTTTTTCCATTTTCCAAAGAAATAAAATTCATATTTTGATTTCTATTAAACAACCATCCAGATAAAAAAAATAAAATTATTGTAAACGATAAAAATATCATACTCGGCATACCTGGAACTAATCCTAATATTCCTAAAACTACTCCACTTAATAATATTACCTTAGGGTTATAAAATAATTGACTGATAATTTGTTCACCTACATTTTCTTCCGTAGTAACACGCGTAACCATAACTCCAGCTGCTGTAGAAATTACCAAAGCTGGAATTTGAGCTACTAATCCATCTCCAATTGTTAAAAGTGTGTACACTTCAATAGCTTTTCCAAAAAACATATTATGTTGAACTATACCGATCACTAATCCACCAAGGATGTTAATTATCATTATAAAAATTCCAGCAATAGCATCTCCTCTAACAAATTTGCTCGCACCATCCATAGAACCATAAAAATCAGCTTCTCTAGTAACTTCAATACGTCTTTTTTTAGCTTCTTTTTCGCCTATTAAACCTGCATTTAAATCAGCATCAATAGCCATTTGTTTTCCTGGCATTCCATCTAATGTAAATCGAGCTCCTACTTCTGCTATTCGACTTGCTCCTTTAGTTATAACCATAAAATTAATAATAACTAATATGATAAATACCACTATACCAATTGCATAATTACCACCAACTAAAAAATGTCCAAATGCTTTAATAACATTTCCAGCTGAATAAGCTCCAGTATGACCATATAACAAAATTACCCTAGTGGAAGCAACATTAAGTGCTAAACGCAACAAAGTAGAAAATAATAAAACAGTAGGAAATGCTGTAAATTCTAAAATTTGTCTAGTAAACATAGAAACTAATAAAATAATTATCGATAATACGATATTAAAAGTAAAAAAAACATCTAAAAACAAAGAAGGTAATGGAAGTACCATCATTGATAAAATTATTAAAATCAGTACTGGACCAGACAAAGCTTGCCATTCTGTATTTTTTAAATTTTTAATCACTTTAATAAAATTAATAATATTAATCACCGGTAAAATCCTCTTTTAAATCTGTTAATTCTGAAGGAACATGTAAATTTTCAGGTTTTTTAGGGAAAATACCTCCTTTTTTTTTCCATATTTTAACTTGCCAAACCCAAGCTAACACTTCAGCTACCACTTTGTATAAAATACCAGGAATATATTGACCTAATTTACTATGAAAATACAAAGCACGAGCTAAAATAGGTACTGAAATAATAGGCACATGATGCTTTTGACCTATTTTACGGATTTTATATGCCAAATCACCAGCTCCTTTTGCTATTACTTTAGGAGCGTGCATTGTTTTTTCATCATACAATAATGCAATTGAATAATGTATAGGATTTATTACAATCACGTCTGCCTTTGGAACATCAGATATCATTCTACGATTAGCTAACATTTTCATTGCTTGTCGTATTTTCAATTTAATATATGGATCACCTTCCGTTTGTTTTAATTCATCTTTAACTTCTTTTCGACTCATTTTAAATTGTTTTTGATAAATATAGTTTTGCCAAAAAATATCAAAAATCACCACCGGAATTAATGATACTACCGATAAGAAAAAACATGAAATTAAAAAATTAAATCCTATTATTAACGCTATTTTTTGTGTTTTATTAACCAAAGATAATATATCTTCAATATGCCTCGAAATATAAAATAATATAACTCCTATAACTAAAAACAATTTTAAAATTATTTTTAATAATAAAAAAAATATACGAAAAGAAAATATTGTTTTAAAACCTTTTAATGGATTTAATTTTTTCACATCGCACTTTATTAATTTCAAATTAAAAGAAACACCTCCAAATAATTTTGCAAAAACTATTACAAAAAAAATAGGAATAAAAATAATAAAAAGAAAATAAAATATATCAAAAAAAAATTTTTCATTACCATAATTAATAAAATTATTATCATTAATAATAAAATTATTAAATTTAAAATGAGTAAATAAAATTTTAGATACATGAGCAACAATTACATCTTTATATAAAAATAGGACAATTCCTCCGAAACCTAAAATAATTAATGAATTTAATTCATAAGAATATCTAATTTTCCCTTCTTGACGTACTTTTTTAAATCTATAATCAGTAGGTTTTTCTGTTTTTTCTTCATTCATACTATTATTACCTTAAAATCTATTTTTACATATTATTTCTATATATGATAAAATCATAATATGATAGGTAAAATTCTATATTAAAAATATTTAAAAAATAAAAATATTAATAATTATTCATGTTACTAAATTTATATTTTTTAAAATTTTCAATTATCGGTTATTTTGATATTATAAACTATTAATAAAATGTTATTAAAATTATATTTTTATATAAAAATTTTTTATTTCAATGAGACAATACATGAGAGCAAATAAATATTTTTTTTGTACTATAAAAGAAAAACCGCATAACGTTGATATTATTAGCCATCAACTGATGTTAAGATCAGGTATGATTCGTAAAACTGCTTCCGGTATCTATACTTGGTTACCAACAGGACTGAGAGTTCTTAAAAAAATAGAAAATATTGTAAGAGAAGAACTCAACAAAATTGGTGCTATAGAGATATTTATGCCTATATTGCAACCGGTAGAACTATGGAAAATTAGTCAAAGATGGAATACTTATGGAAAAGAACTACTAAAAGTAGTTGATCGTCATAATATTACACACATATTAGGACCCACTCATGAAGAAATAATAACGTTTTTAGTAAAAAATGAAGTACATTCTTATAAACAATTACCTTTAATATTGTATCAAATACAAACAAAATTTAGAGATGAAATACGTCCTCGTTGTGGTGTGATGCGATCTAAAGAATTTATTATGAAAGATGCTTACTCTTTCCATGCTAACGCAGCTTCATTACAGATAACATATCATAAAATGCATCAAACCTATACTAAAATATTTCAACGTATGCAATTAAAATTCAAAGATATAAAAGCAAAAAATGGAGAAATGGGAGGTAATATTTCTCATGAATTTCATGCATTGACTAATAATGGAGAAGATAAAAATATTTATCCTGATACATCTAATAATTCTTATAATATAAAAAAAAATTATAGTATTAAACATTGTATTAAATTTAATAAAAAAGAAGAAAAAAAACGTTCTGATGAATATGATTATTTAAATATTGAACGTAGTATAGAAATAGGACACATATTCCAACTTGAACAACAATACTCAAAAGCAATAAACTCTTATATCTTAGAAAATAACGGGAAAAAAAATTTTTTAAATATGGGATGTTATGGAATAGGTATCACACGTATTATATCAGCTATAATCGAACAAAATCATGATAATCGAGGAATTATTTGGAACTCTTCCATTTCACCTTTCCAAGCGGTAATTCTACCTATCAATTTACACAAATCAAATATAGTTCAAGAAATATCAGAAAAAATATATCTTAAATTAAAAGAAAAAAATGTTGAAATAATGTTAGATGATAGAAATATACATCCAGGTATTATGTTTACCGAAATGGAATTAATTGGTATACCTCATAGTATCATAGTTAGTGAAAGACACATTTATAATAATGAAATTGAATACATATCTCGATTTAATAATAAAAAAAAATTAATAAAAATAAATAATATTTCCAATTACATATTAGAAAAAATAAAAAAAAATATTTAAATATATTAATTAAATTTTATTTCTAAAAAATAAGTAAAATTTAAATATCGATTTTTTAACAAAATTAATATAATTATTAAATTATATTGAATAGATATTTAAAATCTAAAAAATTTTAATTTTACTTGTTCTAATCCTACTAATAATCTTAATTTATCCAAAAATTTATTACTTAATAAAAAATATTTATTAATGTTAAAAGGAAAATTAAATTTTATGTCGTAATCTTTATAAAAAAAATGAACTGGTACTATACCCACATCTGCTAATTCTAAAATTTTTTTTAAAAATTTTAAAAATACAGAATTATTTTGTTGTTTCGTCAATAAAACTAATACTTTAGAAACACTTTTATCTCTATATGTATATAAATCTACAAAACTACAAGCAATAAATTTATAATAATTACTAAAATTATCTGAATTAAAATACCCATAAACAATGATAATACAATTATTTTTTAAAAAATGTTCATATTTTTCTAAAACATCATTAAAAACTACCACATTTAATTTTTTAGTACTATCATCTAATATAAAAAACGCTATACGATTTTTATTTTTTGTATATTTTATGATTAAATTCGTTACCATGCCAACAACTATAATGTTTTTTTTTAAAATAGAAGAATAATATATATCCTTTAATGTTTTTCCTTTCATATAATATTTTATTTCATCTAAATATTGATGCATTGGATGTCCTGAAAGATACGTTCCTAACATTTCATGCTCGTACTTCAATTCAGTATTTTTAGACCATATATTAATTGTAAAATTATTAACATAATTTAATTCTTCAGCATCATGCAATATAGATCCAAATAAATCTTGTTGTTTTACTGATTGAGAAACCGAATATTGATTAGCAATTTTTATATTATCATCTAAAATATTCATCAATATTCCTCGATTTAGTTGAAAACAATCACAGGAACCAGATAAAATTAATTTTTCTATTACACGACGAGTAACTTTTTTAGAATCTGTATGTATACATAAATCCAGTAATTTTTTAAACAGTCCATATTTCTTTCTGGCTCTAATAATCTCACATACTGAACTTTCACCTATTCCTTTAATTGCTCCAAGCCCATAAACAATTTCATTTTTTTCATTAACATAAAAACAATAATTACTATAATTAATATTTGGAGATAAAATTTTTAACTTCATTCTTTTACATTCATCGATTAAAGAAACTAATTTCTTTATATTATCCATATCTGTACTCATAAGTGCAGCCATAAACTCTGTAGAATAATGAGTTTTTAACCATAATGTTTGATACGATATCAAAGCATACGCTACAGAATGAGATTTATTAAAACCATATCCTGCAAAATTTTCTAATAGATCAAATATTTTTAAAGATAATTTTTGATCTATTCCATTCTTTTTAGATCCTTCTTGAAAAATAGCACGTTGTTTGCTCATTTCTACTGGATCTTTTTTTCCCATAGCACGACGTAATAAATCTGCATTACTCAAAGTATATGAAGCTAATACTCGTGCAATTTCCATTACTTGTTCTTGATATAAAATTATTCCATAAGTAGATTCCAAAACTTTTTTTAATAACGGATGTTGCCATTTACTATCTGGATAATGAATATTTTCTTTTCCATGTTTTCTATTAATAAAATTATCAACCATTCCAGATTGTAAAGGACCTGGACGAAATAAAGCAACTAAAGCAACTATATCCTCGAAAGAATCTGGTTGTAACCTTTTAATCAAATCTTTCATGCCTAAAGATTCTAATTGAAATACACCAGTTGTTTCAGACTTCCGTAATTTTTCAAAAGTTTTAATATCATCTAAAGGAATTAAAGAAATATCAATTTTTTTTTCATTTTTTTTTACTCGATTTTTATTAATCATCTTTAATGCTAAATTAATAACAGTTAAAGTACGCAATCCAAGAAAATCAAATTTAACTAATCCTACATATTCCACATCATTTTTATCAAATTGAGTCACTTGATTCTTACCAAATTCATCACAATATAATGGTGAAAAATCAGTAATTTTAGTAGAAGAAATAACTACTCCTCCAGCATGTTTACTTACATTTCTAGTAACACCTTCTAACTTTTTAGCAATATCGATTATCTTTTTTACTTCTATATCTGATTTATATAATTCCAATAATTCAATTTGATTCGATAATGCTTTATTTAACGTTATACCCAAATCCAACGGGATTAATTTAGAAATACGATTCACAAAACCATATGGATACCCCAATACTCGACCAACATCTCTAATAACTGCTTTTGCAGTTAAAGTACCAAATGTAATAATTTGCGCAACTGCCTCTTTACCATATATTTCTGATACATGTTCAATTACTTTATCCCTTTTATCCATACAAAAATCAATATCGAAATCAGGCAAAGAAACACGATCCGGATTTAAAAATCTTTCGAATAATAAATCAAACGATAAAGGATCAATTTCCGTTATTTTTAATGCGTAAGCAACTAATGAACCTGCACCAGATCCTCTTCCTGGACCAACAGGTATATCATGATCTTTAGACCATTGTATAAATTCCATTACAATTAAAAAATAACTAGGAAATCCCATTTTATTTATTATTGATAATTCACTTTCTAAACGGGAATCATATTTTTTTCGTACTTTATTACGAATGTTTTCTTCAGGAAAACATATCTTTAAACGTTCTTCCATACCTTGGTTAGCTTTCATTATTAAAAAATTTTCAGCACTCATTTGACCAGTAAAAAAAATAGGTAAGAAAGATTGTCCTAAATTTAATATAACATTACAGCGTTTTGCTATTTCTACACTATTTATAAGTGATTCAGGAATATCAGAAAATAATTCACACATGGTTTTTTCATCACGCATAAATTGCTGACAACTATAATTATGGATAAATTTAACATCATCCAATCTGCAAGATTTATTAATAGCAACACGAATTTTATGCACTTCAAAATCTTTTTGGTTAATAAAACAAACCTCATTGGTCGCCACTAATGGAATAGTATTTTCTATTGCCAATTTTAAAACAACATTTAAATATTTTTCTTCATTTATACGACCTGTACGCATTATTTCTAAATAATAAAAATCAAAAAAATATTTTTGATAAAAAGATAGACACTGATTTGCTAATTTTATATTACCTCTTAATAATAATTTTCCTACATCACCATAACAACCTCCAGATAACAAAATTAATCCTTCCTTATATTCTATTAACCATTTTCTTTTTATAGTTACTCCAACCAAATTATTATACCCAACTCGGTATCCACGAGATATTAGTAAAATAAGATTTTTATACCCAATATTATTGCTTGCTAAAGCAGTAATTTGCGATAACTCTCCTTCCAAAAATTCAGAATCTATTTTAAAATCTACACCTATAATTGGTTTTATACCATTTTCATGAGCTGATTTATAAAATTTAATCACTCCGTAAAAATTACTAAAATCTGTCAATGCCAGCGCAGGCATACCTAAATTCACTGCTCGTTTAACTAACAATTCCGGTTTAACTAATCCATCTATTAAAGAATAATCACTATGCACACGAAGATGAACAAATCGTTTTTCATACATATCAAAAGTATCCTTTTAATAAAAATAACAATAAAAATTAAAATATTTTATTTAATATTTTTTCATTTTTGCAATAGGAGAAAATGTATGACGATGTTGAGATATAGGACCATATTTCATTAACATAGATATATGTTTTTTAGTTGAATAACCTTTATGATCCGAAAATCCATATTGAGGAAATAAATGATGTAATTCTAACATTTCCTTATCACGAATTACTTTTGCTACAATAGAAGCAGCACTAATTTCAGGAATTAAAATATCACCATGAATTACAGATATTGATGGAATAGGAACTTGAATAGAATATTTCCCATCTATAAATAAAAAATCTGGTTTATATATTAAATTATCTACAGCTCTCTTCATCGATAAAAGAGATGCATTTAAAACGTTTAAAGTATCTATTTCTTTAGAAGTAGCTGATCCTATACTCCATGCTGTTGCTTTATTTATTATCTCATTAAATAAAAATAATCTATTTTTATCAGATATTTTTTTAGAATCTGTTAAACCATGAATAAAAACCGATGGATTCAATATAACAGCAGCACTAACTACATTACCCACTAAAGCTCCACATCCAACTTCATCTATACCCGCTATAAATTTCATATTTAAAATAAAATAAACCAATATAAAAAATTTAATTTTATAAAAATATTATAATATACTTACAATATAATTTATATCTTTCAATTTTTTTTAAACATACATGTGATAATTGCTTTGCAAACAATATTTTTATTTACCTTTGCTAAACCTTGAAACTGAATAAAATTTTTTTTATTTTTTTTAATTACAACTTCTATAAAAATTTGATCTCCAGGCAAAACCATTTTTTTAAAATGAACCCTATCAATAGCAACTAAATAATAACTAGTATTCGATGATAAATTTTTAAAACTATTTAAAACTAATAATCCTGAAGCTTGTGCCATAGATTCTATAATTAATACACCTGGAAAAATAGGATTATTGGGAAAATGTCCTTGAAAACACGGTTCATTTATTGAAACATTTTTAAGAACATTAATATATTTATATTTTTTTATCTTAATAACACGATCAACAAGTAAAAATGGATATCTATGAGGTAAAAAATCAAAAATATTTTTTACGTCTATAACATTTATATTATTCATATTATCACCAATTCAATGAATAAAATTTTAATAATAAATATTATTTATTATAATGATCATCCCTTATCAATATTTGAATTCAATTCAATATTTAAGTTACAATTTTAAATTACCAAATTTTCCCTATATTAAATTGAAAAGACTCTATTTTATCTTTATCATTATATTTCAATGGATAAGAATATGAAAAATTTAAAGGACCTAATGGAGAAATCCATTGTAAAGCAATACCCGTTGATATACGAATGTCATAAGGATTACTATAATCGGAAAAATGAGATAATTTACTGTCCAAAGAATTAATCCAATGAGTATTCCAAACAGTAGTTGAATCCAAAAATACAGAAGCAGTAATTACACTTAATTTATAATTATCATTTAATAATATTTTTTTTATTAATTCTAAATTAGTATTAATTATTGCATTTCCTCCTGTAGAAATATCAGATTGACAAAATTTATAAAATTGCTTACCGATACAAAAATTACTATATTTATTATAATAAATATCTTTAGGACCTATACTATTGAATTTAAAACCACGTATAGAACCAATCCCTCCTGCATGATAATTTTCATAAAAAGGAAACTCTTCATTAATATTATTACTGTTACCAAAACCTAAATAAGTACGAGCAAATAATGTAAAATTTTTATTAAATTTAAATTGAAAATATTCCCTTGATTCTAATTTAATTTTATTAAAATGATTATCAGAACCTAAAATAGTACATTTCCCACTCAATATCGTATAATTTCCAAATAAATTATAGTTTTCATGATGTAAATTATTAAAAATCCAAAAAAAACTCATCAATATATCATCGGTATTATATTTTTTATAATTTGATTTTAAAGATTTAAAATAACGCCATATAGAAAAAGGAGATTCAATATTAGAAATATTATTATGTACATAATGTATTCCGATATTGAATTCATTTTTTTCATTAATTAAAAATCCTAATATAGTATCTAAACCATAACGTTTATTTTGATAATAAGTACTATCAATTTCATTAAACTTAAAATAATTATAAAACAATTGACCTTTTAAGTTATTTTGAAACATGTTTAAAAAAGGATATCTAAATATCAATGAACCAGATGTTTGACTCATATCTTTAAGAATACTTAACTGAAATTTAGAACCTGTATTAAATAAATGATTTCGAGTTATATTTAAATTTAAATTTATACCACTGTCCATACCATAACCAAAACCTAAATTAATATTTCCAATATCATTTTCTTGTATAGTATAAACTGCATTAATTTTTTTTGATTCATTATTAAAATTATAAAAATTTAATTTTACATCTTTAAAAAATCCAGTTTCTAAAAGATCTTTTCTACCTTGAATCAATAAAAGAATATTGAACCAATCGCCTTCTTTATGTTTAATTTTACTATGTAAAAAATTATTAGTAGAAAATTTATTTCCTACAAAATTTATTTTATTTAATATAAAACGTTGATTAGGATAAATATACAAATAACAATCTAAATTATCATTATATATATTTTTTTTAAAATAAATAGAAACATTCACATTAGGATAACCATCACAAAAAAACATATTCTTTATTATTTTTTTTAATTTTAAAATGTCATTATAATCAAAGTGTTTTTTTGATATACTATAAATGATAGAATTGATTTTTTTATAATAGGATAATACATTACCATGAAAAAAAAGATTAGATATGCAATATCTTGATCCTTCTTTTAAAAAAATATTAACATCCACTTTCTTTTTATCAAGAGAAAAAACAACATGAATTTTACTAAATTTAAAAAATATGTACCCTTTTTGCAAATAAAAATTTTTTATATTTTTTAAATCTTCATTAAATTTTTTAATAAGATAATCTTTTTTATCTATAAAAAACCAAATATTAGATCGATTATATAATCTTAATAAAGAAATAATTTTATTTGAAGAAAAAGCGTAATTACCAAATATATTTATATTGTTCACTACTGCAGATTTTCTTTCTAAAATTAATATTTTGAAATAAACTTTTTTATCTGATTGTATAAAAAAAATAGATTTAATATCAACATTATATTTTCCTATACTAAAATAGTATTTTTTCAATATATTTTTAAATGAATTTAAATAATATAAATTTAAACTATTTCCTATTTTTATATTATTATTTAATAACGTTTTTATAACATCATTAGAAATAACCATGCCATCAGAAAAATTAATACGATAAATACCTGATTGTTCTTTTATCTTAAAAATCAAATTATTTTTAAATTTTACTACTTTAATATTTTCAAATTGACCAGTTTGTAATAAATTATAAATTACTTTATTTAAACTATTAAAACTAATTTTTTCACCATGATATTTTTTTATATAATTACAAATATTTTTTTTAGAAAATTTATGTAATCCAGAAAAAGTAATATCTTTTATGAACCACTTATCTTTAGCATATCCATCGATACTAAAAAATAAAAAAAATAAAATTAATAATTGTTTTATAAATAGCATCATTATTTAAATTTATTGAAAAACTCTATTAATTGATACTTTATTGCATTTATCAAAAAATATATAAAAAATATTTATTGATTAAATAATAATAAAAATTATTATTTTAAAAGTGCTAAAGTAATTAAAAATAAACTATAACATATTTTATATTTTTTTAAAATATAAACAAAATTATAAATTGATGCTATAGTACTTAAAACTACATATTTTTTATTTTATTAATACTAAATTATTATAAAAAATAAAAAATATCTGTAATATAAAAACTTTATAAAAAATAAACTTATATTTGTTATACTTTAAAAATATAAAAAATTTTTAATATAAAAAATATTTTTTATATTTAAGAACCAAATCTACGTTTCCTTTTAAAAAATACTTCTATTGCTGATTTAAAAACATAATCATTAAAATCAGGCCAAAGAACATCGGTAAAATATAATTCTGAATAAGCTATTTGCCAAAGTAAAAAATTACTAATACGATATTCTCCTCCTGTTCTAATAACAAAATCAACTGGAGCTATATCTTTAGTACTTAATACATTTGATAATGTACTTTCTTCAATTTCATTCACATGTAAAAAACCTAATTCTATTTTTTTTATAATTTTCTTTATTCCTTCTACAATGTCCCATTGTCCTCCATAATTAGCAGCAATAATTAATATTAAACCATCATTTTTTATAGTTGACATTTCTGCCAATTTAATTTTTTTTTGTAACAAATGATCAAAATATTCCATGTCTCCTATAAATTTTATACGAATATTATTTCTATTAAAATTAACAATTTCATCATCTAATTTTTTCAAAAATAATTGCATTAACAACTTTACTTCTAATATAGGACGATATCTATTTTCACGACTAAAAGCATACAATGAAAGTACTTCAATATGATTAAGAATTGCAAAATTTATAGTACGATGAATAGCTTTAATCCCTGCTTGATAACCTAATATAAAAAATTTACCTTTTTCTTTTGCCCATCTTCTATTTCCATCCATAATAATTGCTACATGACGTAATTTTTTTTTTAATAAATTTCTGCTATCTAACGTATTTATTGAACACATAAAATAAAAATATTCTCTATTAGAACTGATCGAAAAATATACCTATATCTGAAAAATAGTGGAATGTAGATACACTTATTTTTATGTAATAAAATGTATATGTAAAATATATATATTATAAAAGTATCTATTTAAAATATTATTAAAATTATCTACTAAATCATATATAACTAAATTAAAACCTATAATAATTGTTTATTTAATACAAATGAACCCAGAAATATTTCTTATATTCAGTTTAATAATTGATTAAAAATTCCGTAAAAAATAAAAATTTGATATTATATTGACTAATAAAATAAAAATAAAAAATTTAGATCAACATTCATTTTTATACTAAATAAAAATAAAACATATTTTTAAATATTAAAAAAAATGGTAAATATATTTTTTTTAGAAAAATCTTAATTTTTAATTCACATCAATAAATTGCAAAAATTAAATCAAAACAATTTATGATAAAAATTAAAATATACATATGCAATGATTTCATAAATAATGTTTGAATTCATAATTTATTTGTAAAAAATTATTTTTGCTACATATTTTATACAAATAAAATTAATATTTATAAAACTAAAAATATCTATTATTAACGTCAATACATCTCATTTATATTCTAGAATATAAAAAATTATCAATAATACCCTTAAAATAAAAATTAAATAATAACTCTATAATTTAAAATAAAATTTAATATTTACGTTATTTTAAAAACTAAAAACAAAAATATATTACTAAAAATTTTTTAGAAAATATTTTTTACTTCTTACAAAGGATAAAAATTATTAAAAAAATATTTATACTCCAAAAAATTAATATTACTATAATAAATTATTTTAAAAAAATATTAAAATACCATTAAATCCTTTTCTTTTTCTGATAAAAGAATATCAATTTTTTTTATAAAATTATTCGTCATATTTTGTATTTCATTTTGAAATAATCTCTCTGCATCTTCGCTAATGATTTTTTTTTTCAAAAGATTTTTAATTTTTATATTTGCATCTCTTCTGATATTTCTAATACTAATACGACTACATTCACCAGTATGTTTTATTACTTTGATTAAATCCTTTCTTCTACTTTCTGTCAATGAAGGTAAAGGAACTCGAATAGTGTTCCCTTTAGAATAAGGATTTAAACCAAGATTTGCATTCATAATAGCTTTTTCAATCAATTTAATGACAGAAGAATCAAAAACATTAACTTTTAAGGAACTAGAATCATCTAATACAACACTAGCAAGTTGACGAATAGATACTTTTTTACCATAATATTCTACTAATATACCATCCAATAAATGTGGAGAAGCACGATTTGTTCTTATTTTTAAAATATTTTCTTTAAAATTTCGTAAAGATTTTCTCATATTATTTTCTGTATCTTTTTTAAGATTATCAAGCATAATGCACCTTATAAAATATTGTTTTATATAAAAAAATAATATATAACATTAAATGTCATATACATCCATATATATTTATTAAAATAATCCTTCATCAACTAATTATTAATGTTCCTTCTTTTTCGCCTGTTATGATTCTATATAATGCACCAGATTTATACATGTTAAAAATACAAATTGGCAAACTATGATCTCGAGCAAGTATAATAGCAGTTGAATCCATAATTTTCAGATCTTGATTTAATATATCTTCATATTTAATTTTTTGATACATGATAGCATCATCATTTTTTTTAGGATCAGAAGAATAAACTCCATCAACTGTAGTAGCTTTTAAAATAATATCAGATTTAACCTCAATTCCACGAATACAAGCTGCAGAATCAGTTGTAAAAAATGGACAACCAATACCTCCAGAAAAAACTAAAACATACTGATTAGATAACAAATAAATTGCTTTCTCTACATTATAAATTTGACAAATACCAGAAACAGAAATAGCAGACATAAGTTGAGCCTTTATATCACAACGATTCATCGTATCTGTTATAACTAACCCATTGATGATTGTTGATAATATACCCATATAATCAGCGACATTAACACTAACACCGATTTTTTTTACATTTAAACCACGAATTAAATTTCCACCACCAATAACAATACCCACTTGAATACCAAGTTTTATTAAATATTTAATTTCTTTTATCATACGATTTAATAAACACAAATCCATTTCTGATTCGCAATTGCTCTTTAATATTTCTCCACTAATTTTTAATATTATACGTCGGTATACAAGTTTTGTATTCTTTTTCATATTTTAAACTCAATACATAATATTAATAAAATATATCATAATAAAATAAAAAATAAAAAAGAACCGCTGACAAGCGGCTCTTAAAAATAATTCTTTAAAAAACATTTAATTTTATTATATTATATAAAAATAAAATTAAATTTATTCTCCAATTTCAAATCTAATGAAAGAGGTCACCTCAGATTTATTTTCTAAAAGCAATTGACCAATAGTTTTCTCAACATCCATGACAAATTTCTGTCCTATTAAAGTAATTTCAGAAAAAAATTTTTTCATTCTTCCCTGTACTATTTTTTCAGATATTAACTTATTTTTTTTAAATTTTTTAGCAATATCTAATTGAATTTTATATTCTCGATCAATGATAGATTTTGGAATCTTATTTTCATTTAAAAACTCTGGTTTACTGGCAGTAATATGCATAGCTATTTGTTTTAATATCTCTTTATTACTATCTGAAGTAGCACCAACTAATACTCCAATACGAGAATCATGTACATAAGAAACAATTTTTTCACCTTGCAACAATGCTATACGTGCAATATTAATATTTTCACCTACTTTTAATAACAAAGAAATTCTCTTCTCTTCAAAAGTTTTTTTTAATAAATCAATATTACTTATCTGTTTTAGACAAGCTAACTCAACTATTATCTGTCCTAAAGAAATAAATTCAATATCTTTAGCTACAAAATCACTTTCACAATTTAATTCTAATATTGCAGCTGTATTTTTATGTAAGTACGTAAAAATAGAACCTTGGGCAGTAATACGACTATTTTTTTTTTCTGCTTTAATATGTCCTGTTTTTCTTAAAAAATCGATGGATAATTCTAAGTTTCCACCAGAATCTATTAACGCTTTTTTACATTCCATTATTCCTGCTCCTGTTCGCAATCTCAATTCTTTTACAAGAGAAGCAGTAACCTTAACCATATTTATAATTCTCCATATTTCAGTTAAAAAATAAATTTCATTATTTAAATCAATTTAATTAAATCTTAATATATTGCAAAATTAATTATATATCATAAAAAATGCATAAATATTACC
Source organism: Buchnera aphidicola (Pemphigus immunis) (assembly GCF_964059115.1). Lineage (NCBI taxonomy): Bacteria > Pseudomonadati > Pseudomonadota > Gammaproteobacteria > Enterobacterales > Erwiniaceae > Buchnera > Buchnera aphidicola. Next base: position 235,067 of record NZ_OZ060408.1, on the reverse strand, counting down.
GAGTCTTACTAACATCCTTATTTAAAATTTTTTTTTCAATACCTTGCATAATGGCAAGAGAAACTGATTTTAAATATAATCTTACCGATCTAATTGCATCATCATTTCCAGGAATAATATAATCTACACCATCAGGATTAGAATTAGTATCCACTATTGCAAAAACAGGGATACTTAAATTATTGGCTTCCTTTACTGCTATATGTTCATGCTCTGAATCTACTACAAATAATGCATCTGGCAAACCTCCCATATTTTTAATACCTCCTAAACTATTTTCTAATTTAGCTAATTCACGAGTACGAAGTAAAGCTTCTTTTTTCGTCAATTTTTCAAAAGTTCCATCTTGAGATTCTATTTCTAAATCTTTTAAACGTTTTATAGATTGTCGAACTGTTTTCCAATTTGTCAACATACCTCCTAACCAACGATGATTTACATAAAATTGTTTACAAGATATAGCAGATTGCTTAATTTCTTTACTTGCTGCCCGTTTAGTACCAACAAATAATATTTTCCCTTTACGCGAAGATATTTTCTTTAATTCCTTCAAAGCAATATAAAACATAGGTAATGTTTTTTCTAAATTAATAATATGCACCTTATTTCGAGAGCCAAATATGAACGGTTTCATTTTTGGATTCCAATAACGAGTTTGATGACCAAAATGGACACCAGCCTTTATCATTTCTTTCATAGAAATATCTATCATAATTATCTCTTTTTTTATTTTAAAAAATAATAATATTTATATACTACTATATATTTAAAAAATTTTATTAAAAAAATTTTAAATATATAGTTACTATATATTATTTATTTATAAATAAAGAAAATGTTCAAAATACCATATATAAAATCATAAAAATAATTGAATTAAAAATAACTATTTAGATAATTATATTTTATTAAAATGGAATATAATTATATTCCATTTTAAATAATAAAAATTTTTATTACATCTATTTACATCAAGAGAACAACATGAAATCAATTTTAGTTAAAAATAATGAAGAAATTAAAAAAATGAGAAAAGCAGGTAAATTAGCTGCTGAAGTTTTAGAGATGATTGAACATTACATAGTATACGACATCACAACGGAAGAAATAAATAAAATTTGCCATGATTATATCATTAAAAAACAAAAATCTATTCCTGCTTGTTTAGGATATAATGGATATCCTAAATCTATTTGTACTTCTATAAATGACGTGGTCTGTCATGGAATTCCCAACGTTAAACAAAAATTAAAAGAAGGAGACATTATAAACATTGATGTAGCAATAATCCATAATGGATATTATAGTGATACATCAAAAATGTTTATCATTGGCAAACCTAGTATACTTAGTAAACGTTTATGCCATGTTGCGCAAGAAAGTTTATATTTAGCATTAAATTTAATAAAACCAAATATGCCATTATATAAAATAGGTCAAACTATAGAAAAATATGTTAAAAAACAAAAATTTTCCGTAGTAAAAGAATATTGTGGTCATGGCATTGGAAAAAATTTTCATGAAGATCCTCAAATTTTACATTGCGATAATACAGATCCGGGAATAATATTAAAACCAGGTATGACTTTTACAATTGAACCTATGATTAATACAGGAAGTAATCGAGTAAGATGTATGAAAGACGGTTGGACAATAAAAACTAAAGATCATGGTTTATCAGCTCAATATGAGCATACTATTTTAGTTACAGATAAAGGCTGTGAAATATTAACGTTACGTAAAGAAGAAAACATTTCTCAAATTTTTAAAATTAACAATAAAGATTTAAAATATATTAAATAAAATAAAATAAAAAACTCTAATTTAAATAAAAATCTAATAAAATGCATTGCTATATAATATAATATTAAAAATGTTATTAATAAAAAATAAACATTTCTTAAAAACAATTATTTTAAAAAAAATTATAAAAATCGAGATCTTTAAAAATATGGAAAAATTAAAAAAAATAATCAAAAATATTTTTGAAAAAAAAACCAATATCAAATATGAAAATATCAGTAAATCTGAAAAAGATGCTATAAATCAAGTGATAAACATGTTAGATATGGGTACTTTACGTGTTGCAGAAAAAATAAAAGGTGTGTGGATAACTCATCAATGGTTAAAAGAAGCAATATTACTTTATTTATATTTAAAAAATAATAAGGTAATGAAAGATGCACATACCACTTATTATGATAAAGTTCCACTAAAATATAAAAATCATGATGAAAAAAAATTCAAAGAAGAAGGAATACGAATAGTACCTCCTGCAACAATAAGAAAAGGTTCTTTTATAGGGGGGAAAACAGTACTCATGCCTTCCTATGTCAATATTGGTGCTTATATTGATGAAGGTAGCATGATAGATACATGGGCTACCATAGGTTCTTGTGCTCAAATTGGTAAAAACGTTCATATTTCAGGAGGTGTTGGGATTGGAGGAGTACTAGAACCATTACAAAATAATCCTACAATTATTGAAGATAATTGTTTCATTGGTGCTCGTTCTGAAATAGTAGAAGGAGTTATTGTAGAAGAAAATTCTGTGATCTCTATGGGAGTATATATTGGAAATAGCACTAAAATATATGATCGAGAAACAGGTAATATATTTTATGGAAGAATACCAAAAGGATCTGTAGTAGTATCTGGAAGCTTACCTTCTGATAATAAATGTTATAATCTATACTGTGCCGTAATAGTAAAAAAAGTAGACGAAAAAACTATTAAAAAAACCTCAATTAATCAACTGCTTAGAAATATATAATCATATATTACAAAATATATTGCCTGAATTATTTATATATTCAGGCAATAATAAATATTATCAAATATATTTATTGTAATACCAAATAAATATCCGTGTTATTTCTTTTTATTTTGAAAACTAAAACTGAATATCCAGTTTTAATCGTATCATGTAATCCTTCTATATCAGATATATTATTTTTATTTACACCAACAATTATATCTCCCTTTCTAAAACCTACGTGATAAGCAGCTGTATCTTTTTTTACATTATCTATACGCACTCCTTTTATTCCATTAAAAATATAATTACTTAAATTAGCACCTGCAATATCAGATAATAAAGTTGCTGATTCTACTTTGTTTTGAATATGACTTTGTAATTCTATCGTAATTGATTTTATTTTTGAATTTCGTAATATTCCTAACTCCAATTTAGTATTAACTGGTAAAGAACTAATTTCAGCTCTCAAAGCAAAAAAACTGTTCACTGGTTTTTTATTATAATAAATAATTACATCCCCGGCCTTAATCCCCGCTTTTTCTGCTGCAGAATTAGGTATAACTTGACTAATAAAAGCTCCTCTTTTAGTATTCAATTCCATTACTTTTGCGAGTTGAGAATTTAATTCAGTACCAATTATACCTAATTCTCCACGTTTTACTTTACCATATAATGAAATTTGCTCTGTTAAATTTTTTACCATATTTCCAGGAATAGCAAAACCAATACCTATATTCCCTCCTTCTGGAGCTAAAATAGCAGTATTTATACCTATCAATTCTCCTTTCAAATTAATTAATGCTCCACCAGAATTTCCACGATTAATAGCAGCGTCAGTTTGAATAAAATTTTCATAATTTTCAATATTTAAACCACTACGACCCAAAGCAGAAATAATACCCGAAGTCACAGTTTCTCCTAATCCATAAGGATTTCCAATTGCTATTGTATAATCTCCAACACGTAATAAATCTGAATCTCCTAATTTAATAGAAATTAAATTTTTTGTATTTTTTAATTTAATTAAAGCTATATCAGAACGCGAATCTTTACCAAGTACTCTAGCTTCATATTTAGTTCCATCATTTAAAAATACCATAATTTTATTCGCATGGTCTATAACATGATTATTAGTGACAACATAACCTTTTTCTGCATTGATAATAACACCTGAACCAAGAGCTCGAAAATGTTTTTGATTAGAACATCCACCAGATATTACGTTACATAAAGGAGAAGAAAAAAATGGAGATCTACTTTGACAAAATGGAGAATCCTTACTCCAAAAAGGCTCAAATGTTTTAGATAAATGAAAATTTCTAACTGGAGCAATACCTTCAATATTAATACTCACTACTGCAGGCATAACTTTTTCTAACATAGGTGCTAAACTAGGTAAATTTAATTCAGAAGACGTTTTATGTATAGGTAATATGCTACTCCAAGACATCCCTAAACTTAAAAAGATAGCTGATAAAAATAATGTTATTTTTAGTAAAAAAGACAATTTTTTCATAATCAATACTCTAATTGAAATTTAGATTTTATATCTACATTCGTGTTATCATGCTAAATGATACTTTTTATCTAATATAAAATAAATATTTATTCATAAACAATTTAATTTTGTTATTTAAATATCAGTCTATTTATTAGTAACATATTTAATATTTTTAAAATAAAATATTTACTGATTTACAATACATAAAAATATTAATCACACATAACTATATATAATTTTATAAAAAATAAAAATAATATTGTAATTAAAAATAAATAAAAAATATTTAATAAATTAAATTAATTTAATAATATCAATGAAAAATGATATTATATTAATAAATATAATAATATTATATTTATTTTTAAATAAAAATATTTTATTTCAAAAAATATTAAAATACTTTCTATTTTTACATTAAAAAATATTTTTTCCAATCTACTAAAAATATATATAAATAATTATGATTTAAAAATAATAATATCTTTGATGTTGATATCGATGAAAATGTTTTTTGTAAATCAAAACATTATGATTTTTAAATAATAAAATTATTTATATGATATCAATTCGACTAGGAATTTGTATAATACATGTTATGGACTTTAATTTTAAATATAATTTTTATTATCATATTAACATGCACAGGTAATGAAACAAAACTTTTAATATCTAAAAAATATAATTTTACTGTTATAACAGGAAAAACCATGGGAACAACATGGAAAGTAAAATTATTAAAACAAAAAAAAAGAAAAAAACTATATCTTAAATCTATAATACAAAAAATACTTGATCAAGATGAACAAGAATTTTCTACATGGAAAAAAAAATCTACCATATCTAAATTCAATAAATATAAAGAAAATAAGCTGTACCCTATTAATAAAAATATGCAAAATATTATTACTATAGCTTTAACCATAGGGAAAAAAACATCTGGAGCATTAGATATTACTATTGGACAATTGGTGAATATGTGGGGATTTGGTGCTAAAAAAACACCTAAAAAATATCCATCTATAAAAAAAATAAATAAAACTCTTTTTTTGACTGGATTACAACATTTACAAATAATTCAAAATAAATCAGGATATTTTTTAAAAAAAGATTTAAAAAACATTCAAATTGATCTTTCCACTTTAGGAGAAGGATTTGCGGTAGATCATATAGCTGATATACTAAATAAAGAAAAAATTTCTAACTACATAATAACAGTGGGAGGAGCAGTATTTACTAAAGGATCAATAAAAAAAATTGGTATAAAATCTCCAATAAAAAATAAAAATACCACACATATAATTGTTTATTTAAAAAACAAATCTATTAGTACGTCAGGAAATTATTTAAATTATTTTTATTTAGAAAAAAAAAATGTTTGCCATATTATCGATCCGTTAACAGGTTTACCCATACAACATAACTTAATATCAGTTAGTATTATTGCCAATAACACATTAGAAGCTGATGCTTGGGATACAGGATTGATGGTAACAGGATTTAAAAAAGCAAAAAAAATAATTTTACAAGAAAAATTAAATGCATGTTTGATTATTAAAAAAAATAATAAACTTTTGACTTGGATCTCCCCAGAATTTAAAAGATCTCTTATTTAAAAAAAATCTATCAGGAATAACGGTAAAATTGATATATTAATTAATTAATATATCAATGTTTAAATAAAATTAAAAAATAAAAATATTAAATATATACTATAAAAAAATTAAATATTTATTTAAAATAAAATAATCAATTATATACAAAACATATTAACTTAAAAATATAATGTTATTTTAAAATACTTAAAAATTAGGAATAAAAATGAAAGTTTTATCAGGTGCAGAAATGGTTGTTCAATCATTAATTGATCAAGGAATTGAATATATTTTTGGTTATCCTGGAGGAGCCGTTTTAGATATCTATGATGCATTAAAAACTATTAACGGAATCAATCATATCTTAGTAAGACATGAACAAGGAGCAACTCATATGGCTGATGGTTATGCTAGATGTACGGGTAAAGTTGGCGTAGTTTTAGTAACGTCTGGACCTGGTGCAACTAATGCAATTACTGGAATAGCTACAGCATACATGGATTCGATACCACTCGTGGTAATCTCAGGACAAGTATCTTCAGAACTAATTGGATTAGACGCATTTCAAGAATGTGATATGATAGGAATTTCTCGTCCCGTAGTTAAACATAGTTTTTTAGTTAAAAAAACAGAAGATATTCCTAACACTTTTAAAAAAGCCTTTTGGATAGCTACTACCGGACGTCCTGGTCCAGTAGTAATTGATTTACCCAAAGATATATTAAATACTAACAATAAAAAACCTTATATTTGGCCAAACTCTATTAATATAAGATCATACAATCCAAAAATAAAAGAAAATATAAAACAAATCGAAAAAGCTATAAACATTTTGTTGCATGCGAAAAGACCAATTATATACGCAGGTGGAGGAGTTATTAGTGCTAACAGTCACTATGAACTTCGTATTTTAGCAGAAACATTAAATATCCCTGTTACCACATCATTAATGGCGTTAGGTAGTTTTCCTGGAACTCATCCTCTAAGTATCCATATGTTAGGAATGCACGGAACCTATGAAGCAAATATGGCTATGCACCATTCAGATGTTATTTTTGCTATTGGAGTTAGATTCGATGACCGTACTACCAATAATTTAAAAAAATATTGTCCATTTGCTAGTATATTACATCTTGATATAGATCCAACATCCATATCTAAAACAGTAGTTGCTAATATTGCTATTGTAGGAGATGCTAAAAAAATATTAAAAAAAATATTAGAAATGTTAAAACAAGAAAAAGAAAAAATAACATCAAGAAATCTAAAACCTTGGTGGAATACTATTAACACATGGAGAAAATTAAATAATTTATCTTATGATAAGAACAGTAATAAAATAAAACCACAATTAGCCATTCAAGTATTATGGAAGTTAACAGAAGGAAAGGCGTATGTTACATCAGATGTAGGTCAACACCAAATGTTCACCGCTTTATATTATCTTTTTGATAAACCAAAACGCTGGATTAATTCAGGAGGATTAGGAACTATGGGATTTGGTTTACCAGCAGCATTAGGTGTAAAATTAGCTTTGCCAAAAGAAACTGTTATTTGCATAACAGGAGATGGAAGCATTCAAATGAATATTCAAGAACTATCCACCGCAATGCAATATAAATTACCAATATTAATTATTAATTTAAATAATCATTCATTAGGAATGGTAAAACAATGGCAAGATATGATCTATTCTGGAAGACATTCTCATTCATATATGGAATCATTACCTAATTTTATACAGTTAGCAGAATCTTACGGTCATATAGGCATATCAATTACTACTCCTGTAGAATTAGAAAAAAAATTAAAATTAGCACTGATAAAATTAAATAAAGGACATTTAGTATTTGTAGATATATTAATAGATACCTCAGAACATGTATACCCTATGCAAATTAAAGGAGGAGGTATGAATGAAATGTGGTTAAAAAAAAACGAGAACAAAAAAATATGAAAAGAATCTTATCTGTTATATTAGAAAACGAATTTGGAGCACTATCCAGAGTAGTTGGATTATTTTCACAAAGAGGTTATAATATAGAAAGCGTAACTGTTGCACCTACTGAAGATCCTACTTTATCAAGAATGACTATTCAAACTGTAGGTGATGATAAAGTTATTACACAAATTGAAAAACAATTGCATAAATTAATCGACGTATTAAGTGTTGTAGAAATTGGACGTATTCCACATATAGAAAGAGAGATTATCTTAGTTAAAATTTATAGCATAGGAAATACCAGAGAAGAAGTGAAAAGAATTACTGAAATTTTCCGAGGACAAATTGTCGATATAACTACATCTATGTATATAATACAATTATCTGGAACTAGTAAAAAACTAAATGCTTTTTTAAAAATAATAAGAGATATAGCAAAAATTACTGAAATTGCTCGTTCCGGGATTGTCGGATTATCACGAAGTTAAAAAATAATAATTAATATCGAATTATTTATTAAAATTTTTAATAAAAATTAAAATCTAATATTATTAAAATTTTTTATTTTAAAAAGAAATTATGATAAAAACATACCAAAAACATATTCCTGTATTACTACAGGAATCTATAAATTCTTTGAACATAAAAAAAAATGGAATTTATATTGATTGTACATTTGGAGAAGGTGGTCATACCAAAAAAATATTAAAAAAACTAGGAAAAAATGGAAAATTATATAGTATTGATAGAGATCCTTATGCTGTTTCTGAAGCTAAAAAGATTAAAGATACCCGTTTTTGTATAATTCAAGGATTATTTTCAAACATATTACATTATGCAAAACAAAAAAAAATAATAGGAAAAATTAATGGAATTATATTAGATCTAGGTATGTCATCCTTACAACTAAAGAATCCTAAAAGAGGATTTTCTTTTATGCAAGATGGTCCCTTAGATATGAGAATGAATCCTAAAAAAGGCTTTTCAGCAGCACATTGGTTAAATAAAGCGAAAGAAAATGAAATTGCATTCATACTAAAAAAATTTGGTGAAGAAAAATTTGCAAAACGTATTGCAAAATCTATTGTTAAGCAAAAAAAAATAAAACCTATATTACGTACTAAAGAACTCGCTGATTTAATTGCTAAATCTATTCCAAAATACAATAAATTTAAACATCCTGCAACTCGTAGTTTTCAAGCAATAAGAATTTTTATTAATCAAGAAATAGAAGAAATTAACTCAGTATTAACCAATGCATTAGAAATATTAACATCAGGAGGAAGATTATCAATAATTAGTTTTCATTCTTTAGAAGATCGCATTGTAAAAAAATTTATAACAAAACATAGTCAAAAAGCTCAAGTACCTATTGGTTTACCTATTACAGAAAAAAAAATTAAGCAATTAAAAAAAATAAAACTAAAAATAATTAAAAGAATATTTCCTAGCAAAAATGAAATTCATATTAATCCAAGTTCACGTAGTTCCATATTAAGAATTGCTGAAAAAAATAAGGAATAATAATTATCAATCAAATAAATTGTATAAAATCTAATGGATTATAATTAGATAATATACAGAAATATGTTAATTAAAATAATTGACGATTTTTATTATTACTTCAATAAAACAAAAATTATTTTTTTTAAAAATAAAAAATAAATAAACTTTTTTAATTATATTTATATTAAATAAATTCTAAAAAATAAATTAATAACCAAATAAAAATATGTTTTCAATATTCATAAAATAAAAAACTTAATTATCAATTTAAAAATTATTAAATTGAATAATTCCAATTTGAGTTAAAAAAATTAAATAAAAATATCGTTTTATTTATCAATAATTTTTTTAAAATAAAAAACATAAATATTAATACGTAAATATTTTTAATGCTTTAAATAAAGTCAATCTCTGAAACATAACATTTTATACAGATATATAACACAATAGGTATTCTTTCTTCAAAAATAATAAGATGATTAAATATATAGAATATTATGTTTATTTAAAAATTAATAAATATTTGATAAAAATAAATAAAATTACTTTAAACTTATATTTTTTACAAAAAATATACATATAACCTTATATTTTAAATTTTGTACAAAATATAATTTCAAATATAAAGAAGTATAAAAAATCAAAAAAAATATCTTATCATGTTATGTTTACTTTTTTATAAAATAAATTAAAATTTATTCATTTTTAAAATAAATCATTAATCTTACCTCAATAATAAAAATTAAAAAATTTTATTCTTCTTATATATTTTTCATAAATAAAAAATGTTAAATAATTTAAAAAAAATATCAATTTTATCATTATAAAAAAATAAATTTATAAAAATTATTAAACAATATATATAAAAATTTAATGATTAATATCATTAATTATAATACTTTTTACTATAAAAACATTAAAAAATTAAAATACATCAAAAATATAATATCTTATCTATTTTGAAATAAAACCAAAAATTTTAAATTTATGATAATTTCGTTACTATAAAGATATGAATAAAAAACACTAAAATTTCACTTACAATATCTTTAATTTTTATAAAAATGATATAACAATAAAATTATTACTTTTTAATAGAAACATATGAACAAAAAAATTAATCAATTGCGTTACATAAAATACCGATATAAAATGTATTATTATCGATATTCAAATAAAAATAATTTATTTCCCGATAAAGTTAATAAAAAATATGTCTATATTGATAAAAAATAAATATCACATATATAATTTTGTATAGTAAAAATTTATATATTTTTTAAAAAATATTTTTATTAAAAAAAATTAGATTCTACTTTTTACTTTTTATTACAGACAATTTATTAAAAACAATAAAAAATTTTTTAAATTTACTAATTTATTAATATCAATCAACATAATTCTAAACAATTTTTTTGTCTACAATGAACACGATACGATAAATAAACGTACACCATGAAAAAATAACTAATAAAAAAATATGAAAAAGATATAACTATTTAATTCTTATTAAATATTAATTTTTAAATAAAAAATCATTAATATTAAAATTAATAAATTAAAAAATATTTTTATAAAAATCATACTATTCACTTTAAAAAATAAGAATTTTATTATTCAATTATTTTTAAGTTTTTAAAAACAAATAAAATATAATATATCTAATCAAAATAAAATATATATTGCATCATATTTGTATTACACAAACAAAATATATAACATTTTTATATTATAAAAAATATGAGATCTCTAATGAAAAATACATTGGAAATATCTTTACATGTTTCAAACATTGCTATAAAAAAAATAAAAAAATTGATAAAAGAAAAAAATAATTCTAATCTTAAATTAAGAGTATATATTACAGGAGGAGGGTGTAGCGGTTTTAAATATGGATTTATCTTCGACAAAAATATCAATGAAAATGATATTTTCATTAAAAAATACAAAAATTACATCGTCATTGATCCTATTAGCTTACAATATTTAATTGGTGGAAAAATTGATTACAAAGAAGATTTAACGGGATCCAAATTTATAATTTCTAATCCAAACGCAAAAAATACTTGTGGATGCGGTTTATCATTTAGTATATAAATATACCAATTATTTTACATTTTTCCATATAATAAATTTATTTCTTATACCATTAAAATTACTAAAATTATAAAATCATGAAAATTGGAATAATAGGTGCTATAAAAAAAGAAATTATTTTTTTACTAAAAAAAATAAAAAAATGTAAAAGAAAAAAAATAGGAAATTTTAAGTTTTATGACGGTTATTTACATGATATCAATATTATCATACTTCAATCGGGTATTGGAAAAGTTTCTGCTAGCATAGTAACTACTATGCTAATCACTCATTATAATCCAAATGTAATTATTAATATTGGTTCTGCTGGAAGCATAAATCCTTTATTGAAAATAAAAAATATTATTCTTCCGAATAAAACATGTTACTATGATGTAGATGTAAGTATATTTACATATCCCATAGGTCAAATCCCTAAATATCCTAGATTTTTTTTAATAAATTACAAGTTATTAAATATAGCAAAAAAATGTATATATCGATTGAAATATAAATTTCAAGAAGGACTTATTTTAACAGGAGATTCTTTTATCTATAAAAAAAATATGTTAAAATCTATACATAATAATTTTCCATCGGCTATCGCCATTGACATGGAATCCACTGCAATCGCTCAAGTATGTTATAATTTCAAAAAACCAATTTTAATTATTCGTGCTATATCTGACTTTGCCAATAAGTGCGCCACTTGGAGTTTTAAAAAAAATATTAAAAAAGCTAGCTATTGTGCTACACAAGTGGTTGAAGAAATACTAAAAATATTATAAAATTTATTAATACTGAACATTCATTAAATTAAAAAATAAAAATCAATTTTATGAATTTATTATTCGTAAAAAATATAAAAACACATAAAAATCATTTAAAATCATATAAAAATAAAAATTTGGAAATAGAGAACATATATATATTTATATCTAATTTTCTCTATTTCCTAAATATTTTATATCTATATAAATATTTCTATTTAATGTTCATTAGATCTGTAATTGTTCCTTGAAAAACTTCTGCTGCTAATCCTATTGATTCATATAAAGTAGGATGAGCATGTATAGTTAAACTAATATCTTCTGCATCGCAACCCATCTCAATGGCTAAACTGATTTCTGATAATAATTCGCTGGCATTTCTTCCTATAATCATACCTCCAATTATTCTATTGGTTTCTTTATCAAAAATTAACTTGGTTAATCCAATATGAGCATGAGAAGTAATAGCTTTTCCAGATGCAGACCAAGGAAATACTGCTTTTTTATAATTAATCTTTAACTTCATAGCTTCTTGTTCTGTCAGACCAACCCAAGCAATTTCCGGATCAGTATATGCCACACACGGAATAACTTTAGGCATAAAAAAATGTTTTTTCCCAGCTATAACTTCAGCAGCTATGTGTCCTTCATGTATTCCCTTATGAGCCAACATAGGTTGTCCAATAACATCTCCAATTGCAAAGATATTAGATATATTTGTACGTAATTGTTTATCTGTTTTTATAAAATTTAATTCATTAATTTCTATTCCTATTGAATTAATATTTAAATCTTTATAATTAGGTTTTCGACCAATAGCAACTAATATCGCATCATAACAATTTTTTTCTTCATTATCAGCTGTTGTCACAACAACACCTTGCTTTTCTAATTCAATTTTAGAAATAACTCTATTTAACATTAAATTAAATTTTTTGTTGACTGCGCAAACAAAAATATCGATTACATCTTTATCTACAACCGGTAAAAGCCGCATACCCGAATCTATAATATCGATTTTTGAACCTAAAGAAGAATAAACAGTGGCCATTTCTAAACCAATTATTCCTCCTCCAATTATCAACAACCGATTAGGTATATTTTGTAAATTTAAAGCATCTGTAGAATCCCATATACGTTTATCATTATACGGAAAATTTGGTAATTTTATAGCACGAGAACCTGTGGCAATAATTGCATTTTCAAACATAATTATTACTTTTTCTTTTTTTGATTCTACTGATAAAGATTTAGAATTTAAAAATTTAGCTTTTCCTATAATTACTTTAATATTGCGATACTTAGCCATACTACTTAAACCTATATTAAGAGAACCTGTAATTCTCTCTTTCCATTTTCGTATTTTATTAATGTCTATTATAGGTTTATTAAACAAAACACCAGATTCAGATAATTCTTTAGACTCTGTTATTACTTTAGATATATGTAACAAAGCTTTAGAAGGAATACATCCAACATTTAAACATACGCCTCCTAATACTTCATATTTTTCTATTAATGTTGTTTTTAACCCTAAGTCTGCACAACGAAAAGCAGCAGAATATCCAGCAGGCCCAGACCCTACAACAACTACTTGGGTATAAATTTTTTTTTCCATTATAAATCCATTATTATTAATAAAATATTTTGTAAATAATAAATATATTTTTTTTAAATAAATTTGTAATCTTTACCGATAAAAAAATTTTAATATATAAAATGATAATTTTATATACTTCTATCACATCATCATAAAACGAATATCTAACAGTAATGTATTTATAAAATCCATGAAATGAGCAGCATATACTCCGTCAATCACTCTATGATCATAAGAAAGAGAAAAAGGTAAAATCAATCTAGGTACAAATTCTTTTTCTTTCCAAATAGGTTTAATCAATGATTTAGATATTCCAAGAATACCGACTTCAGGCATATTTATAATAGGAGTAAATCCAATACCTCCTGAACCTCCTAAATTAGATATTGTGAAACACCCATCTTGCATATCTGAAAAAGTTAAAAGGCCTTTTCTTGCTTTTTTAGAAATACTAATTAATTCGTTAGAAATATCTAACAAATTTTTATTTTCTATAGATTTTAATACCGGCACCAATAAACCTTTAGACGTATTTACAGCAATACCTATATTGATATGTTTTTTAATTGTTAATGTTTTTAGATCATTAGAAATAATACTATTAAATCGTGGAAATTCTTGCAAAGCTTTAGAAACTATTTTTATTATAAAAACTAATATTGTTAATTTAATATTTACAGTGCCATCCTGATATTTAATATTACATTTCTTGCGAAATTTATCTAATTCTGTAATATCAGATTCATAAAAATGAGTTACATGAGGTATCTCTCTCCAACTTTGAGTTAAATTCTTACCTGAAATGATTTGAACATGATTTAATTTAACGTGTTGAAAAGATTGTTCTTTTTCTTTCAAAATTTTATTGTTTTCATTTAAATTTAAATAATCATTACTATAATCTAGATCTTCTTTTTTAAAACTATTTTTAGTATATTTTTTTAAATCTTCTTTTAAAATTCTACTCTTTGGACCAGTTCCCTTAACATTTTGTAAACTAATATTTAATTTTCTTGCCAAACGACGAATTAATGGAGTAGCATGTACCTCTTCTAATTTTTTTTTATTTTCATCTTTTTCAATATTATATAATTTTTTTTCTTCCTCTAATGTTAATGTTTCCAAATTAACATTATCTTGAACTTCAAATACCATCATCACATCACCAGTATTAACTACAGTTCCAACACTAACCTTAATTTCTTTTACTACTCCATTTATAGGAGCAGGAATTTCCATAGAAGCTTTTTGTCCTTCTACAGTAATTAATCCTTCTTCCAATGTAACTAAATCTCCTACATTAACTAAAATTTCAGTCACTTCAACTTTTTCTGTACCAATATCAGGAACTTTAATTTCAATTATCATCCATTATACCCCATTATGCTAAACGCGGATTAATTTTGTTTACATTGATATTATATTTACTGATAGCATCAGAAATAACTTTTTTATTAATTTTACCTAATTTAGATAGTTCTCCTAAAGATATAACAACAATATAACTAACATCAATTTCAAAATAATGACGAAGTTTTTCTCTGCTATCAGAACGACCAAATCCATCTGTACCTAAAACCCGATAACTAATTGCTGGTATATAAGCACGAACTTGTTCACTGAATAGTTTCATATAATCAGTTACAGCAATAGCTGGCGATGTATTCATTATCTGTGCAATATAAGGTATTTTACATTTTTTATTCGGATTTAACATATTCCATCTGTCACAATCTTGACCATCTCGAGCTAGTTCTGTGAAAGAAGTCACACTATATATATCTGATCCTATTCCATAATCTTTTAATAAAATTTGTGCAGCCATACAAACAATACGTAAAATTGCCCCAGAACCCATTAATTGAATGGAATAATCATGAACACCTTTTATAGTTTTTAACTTATATATTCCTTTACAAATACCTATTTCTACACCTTTAGGCATAGCCGGCATGAAATAGTTCTCATTTAATGTAGTAATATAATAATATATATTTTCTTGTTTAGGACCATACATACGATGTAAACCATTACATATAATAACAGCAATTTCATAAGCGTAAGCAGGATCATAAGATATACAATTAGGTACTGTTAAAGATAAAACATGACTATGACCATCCTCATGTTGCAATCCTTCTCCATTTAATGTCGTTCTACCAGATGTACCACCTATTAAAAATCCCCTAGCTTGTTGGTCTCCAGCAGCCCAAAATAAATCTCCTATCCTTTGAAAACCAAACATAGAATAATAAATATAAAAAGGAATCATAGGAAAATTATTAGTACTATATGAAGTAGCGGCAGCTAACCAAGATGCAGCCGCTCCTAATTCATTGATTCCTTCTTGTAAAATTTGACCTTTTTTATCTTCTCGATAATAAGCTAATTGTTCTAAATCTTGAGGAATGTATTTTTGACCTTGCAAACTATAAATACCAATTTGACGAAATAGTCCTTCCATACCAAACGTACGTGCTTCATCAGCAATTATAGGCACTACTAAATTTTTAATTTCACTATTTTTTAAAATAATATTTAATACCCGTACAAAAGCTATTGTTGTAGAAATATATTTTTTTTGCTCATTTAATAAAGATTTAAAATCATTTAAAATCGGTAAATTTAACGTCTGGGTAAAATTAGATAACCGCATAGGAAGATAACCTCCTAAAACTTTTCTCTTTTCATGCATA
The DNA here is from genome assembly GCF_964059115.1 of Buchnera aphidicola (Pemphigus immunis). NCBI lineage: Bacteria > Pseudomonadati > Pseudomonadota > Gammaproteobacteria > Enterobacterales > Erwiniaceae > Buchnera > Buchnera aphidicola. The sequence goes on along the minus strand of NZ_OZ060408.1, from coordinate 218,623 downwards.
TAATGATAAGCAGGATCATTTTTATTAAACGTAACATATGGTAAGTTTTTGATATCACCATTTTCAACAGGAATATTAAATTTGTCTCTAATATATAATATTCCTTCTAAATTCATATTTTTTATTTGATGTGCAATATTTTTCCCTTCTGCCGCAGGTCCCATTCCATACCCTTTAACTGTATGAGCTAAAATAACAACAGGTTTACCTTTTATTTCTTTGGCTTTTTTAAGAGCAGCATATATTTTTTTAGGATCATGTCCTCCTCTATTCAGATCCCAAATTTGAGAATCAGTCATATTATCTACTAATTTCATTGTTTCTTTATATTTTCCAAAAAAATTTTTTCTTATATAAGCCCCATTTTTTGATTTAAAAGTTTGATAATCACCATCCAAAGTTTCATTCATCAAATGAATTAACTTGCCACTGGTATCTTTACTAAATAATTCATCCCATTTATCGCCCCATATAACTTTAATAACTTCCCAACCAGCACCATCAAAAATACTTTCTAATTCATTAATTATTTTACCATTTCCAATAACTGGACCATCTAATCGTTGTAAATTACAATTAATTATAAAAATAAGGTTATCTAACTTTTCTCGTGATGCTATAGAAATAGCTCCTTTAGATTCCGGTTCATCCATCTCTCCATCACCCAAAAAAGCATAAACTGTTTGATTCGAAGTATCCTTTAAACCCCTATTTTTTAAATATTTTAAAAATTTTGCTTGGTAAATAGCGCAAACAGGACCTAATCCCATAGATACAGTAGGAAATTGCCAAAAATTCGGCATTAATTTAGGATGTGGATAAGAAGATAACCCTGTACCATCAATTTCTTGTCTAAAATTGTCCATCTGCTCCTGTGACAATCTTCCTTCAAGAAAAGATCGGGCGTACACACCTGGAGCAATATGACCTTGAAAATAAACTAAATCACCACCATCTTTTTTATTAGAAGCACGAAAAAAATGATTAAAACATACTTCATATAGAGATGCTGAAGATTGAAAAGAAGATAAATGCCCACCTAGATCTAAATTTTTTTTGGAAGCACGTAAAACCATCATAATAGCATTCCAACGAATAAAAGAACATATACGATCTTCTAAAACGAGATTTCCAGGATAATCTGGTTCATCTTTAACAGAAATACTATTAATATAATCATTTGTTAAAATATCTCTAAAATTTTTTATTCCATATCTTTTTGCTATTTTTAGTACATTTTGAATTAAAAACTCTGCTCTTGTAACTCCCTCTTTACGAATAACTGATTCGATTGCCTGTATCCAATCATGAGTTTCAATTGGATCCACGTCATGATTTAAATTTTCTGACATGGTATAATTCCTTATTGTATTTAACATTTATTAATAAAAAATAAATAATACAGTATATATACTATTTTATTTTAAGTTTTATAAAATTAATTTTTTAATAACTATCAAGATAATTTACATTTAAACTATTTTACAATAGAGAAAAAAACTTTTTAAACTTTTTTTGCTTACTAAAATATATTTTTATATATAAAAATTTTTAATATAAATATATTTATTCTTGCAATGAAAAAATTATATTAAGTCAATTTTTTATAAAAGCTTAACTAGATATGAAAATAAAATTATTAATTTTATATATAATCAAGAAAGGTAAAATGAAGAATAGTTTCTAAAAATTAAAATACATCAACTAAATTTATAAGAAATAATGATAAATCAACATCATATAAAATATTAAATTTTATTTAGTAAAAAACTTTTTTATAAAAATTTTAATTAAATTAACAATTAACTATTTATTATTAATTATTTCTAACATCAAATCAAATACATAAAAATATTTTATTTTACAAAAATAATTTAAAACAACATAATATTATTATTACTAATGATTTCACTAAATACATAAAAGAATAAAATTAAAAACAATACGATTTATTATTAAAAACATGATTTTCTTGTTCAGAAACCCGTATAAAAGTAGTTCTTTTAGTTAATTCTTTCAAACTTTCCGCTCCAACATAAGTACAAGCAGAACGTAATCCTCCTAAAATATCCCTTATAGTTGACTCAACTGAACCACGAAATAATAATTTTATCGTCTTACCTTCTGTAGATCTATATTTAGCTACTCCTCCAATATAAAGGTCCATAGCTGCCTGTGAACTCATTCCATAAAACAGCATAAACCGTTTACCATTTTCTTCAATTATTTTTCCATCACATTCTTCGTGCGCAGCTAACATACCTCCTAACATTGTAAAATCAGCTCCACCACCGAATGCTTTTGCAAGATCTCCTGAAAAAACACATCCTCCATCACTAATTATACGTCCTCCTAAACCATGTGCAGCATCACTGCACTCTATAATAGCTGATAACTGAGGATACCCAACACCCGTTTTAAGACGAGTAGTACATACCGAACCAGGACCAATACCTACTTTAACTATATCCGCTCCAGATAATATCAATTCTTCTACCATTTCGCCGGTTACTACATTTCCTGCACAAATAGTTTTATTAGGAAAGCAATCACGTACTTTCTTTAAAAAATTAATAAAATGTTCAGAATAACCATTAGCTACATCTATACAAATATATTTTAAACTGGATGATAAAGAAAAAATTTTTTTTATTTTTAAAAAATCAGCATTAGATGTACCTGTAGACACAATAACGTATCTTAATATTTCTTCAGATACACTGTTTATAAATTTTTCCCATTCAATTACAGAATAATATTTATGAACTGCCGTCAATATATGAAAATTAGATAAAATCTTCACCATATTAAAAGTACCTATAGTATCCATATTAGCAGCAATAATAGGAATACCAGACCATGTTAATTTTGAATTTTTAAAAATAAATTTACGATATAAATCCACTTGTGATCGACTTATTAATGTTGAACGTTTAGGACGAATCAGAACATCTTTAAAACCTAATTTTATATCTTCTTCGATACGCATCAATAATCTTTTCCTAATTTAATAAAATCACACTTATAATTAACTATATTAAAAAATATATCTCACTTCTAATAAAATAAATTTAACAAAAAATTTAAAAAAATAATATTAAAATACCAAAAATAAAACACTATGCACATAATCATCTTTAGTAAAAGATATATAAAAATATTAAATTAAATTTATATCGAAATTTAAAATTAGAAAAATTCGTATTTTCCATTAATATAATAAAAAATATTATTTTTTATTATTATAAATTGTAATTAACAATCATAATTTTAATCAAAAAAAATACCATTTTAAATATCAATCACTAGTAAAAATTTAATATTTATATAACTTTTTACAATCTTTATAGATAAAATATTTAATATCAAAAAGTTCTAAAAATTGCAATTTTATTATTTATAACCATAATACTAATTTTTAAATTTTTTTAACTTCAATCAAATATAAATTAATCATTTATCGCACTTTGCCAATCTCTGAAGTTAAATAAAGTATAATTATTACTACTTTCTTTTCTTAAATTAAGCATATTAATCTTATGTAATAATAAAATAAATTCATATTTTAAAGATTCTAACATAGAAGAAAACATATTAAACGCTTCTCTTTTATATTCTTCTTTAGGATTTTTTTGAGCATATCCTCGTAGATGAATACCTTGTCTTAAATCATCCATAGCCGATAAATGTTCTTGCCAAAATATATCTAAAGTATGCAACATTATCGATTTTTCTAATTTTCTCATATCCAAAAAACCAATAATATGTTCTTTATTAACATAATTTAATTTAACTTTTTCTATTATTATATTAATAAATTTTTTTTTATCTAAAAAAAAATTTTTATTTAGAACATCAGAAAAAGATAAATTTAAATTAAAAATATTATTTAATTTATTTTCTAAATTTAAAATTATACTTTCTTCTTTCAATGATTTTTTTAATAAATAATTATTTATAACAGTATAAAATACATCTTTTAAAATGTTTATTACTATTATACTAATATCATCGGCGTCTACCAAAAAATTTCTATGCTTATAAATAACAGATCGTTGTTCATTAACAACATTATCATACTCTAAAATTTGTTTACGAATATCAAAATTATAATTTTCTACTTTTTTTTGAGCATATAAAATGGATTTTGTTACAAAAGGATGTGTAATTGCTTCTCCTGATCTTATTTTTAATTTTTGCATAATCGATATTACACGATTAGAAGCAAACATCCTGATCAATGCATCTTGCATAGATAAATAAAAACGTGAAGAACCATTGTCGCCTTGACGACCTGACCTTCCTCGTAACTGATTATCAATTCGACGAGATTCGTGTCTTTCTGTTCCAATAATATGTAATCCTCCTACAGATAAAACCATATTATGTTCTTTTTCCCATTTTTTCTTAACAATATTCTTATTTTTATCGTTTATTCCTAAATGACAATTTTTTTTTAAATCTATACTTCCTCCTAAAACTATATCTGTTCCTCTACCAGCCATATTAGTAGCTATAGTAACAGCACCCAATTTACCGGCTTCAGAAATAATTTCAGCTTCTTTTTTATGAAACTTTGCATTTAATACATTATGTTTTATTTTTAATGAACTTAATTTAGAAGATATTAGTTCTGATTTTTCAATTGAAATTGTACCTACTAAAACAGGTTGTTTTCTATTTATACAATCTTTAATATCATTAATAATAGCATCCATCTTTTCATTTTCAGTTATAAAAACTAAATCCGGTAAATCTTTCCGTATCATAGGAAAATTAGTTGGAATAATGACAGTATCTAAATTATATATAGAACTAAATTCAAATGATTCAGTCTCTGCAGTACCAGTCATACCTGATAATCTTTCATATAACCGAAAATAATTTTGAAAAGTGATAGTAGCTAAAGTTCGATTTTCATTATTTATTTTCACACCTTCTTTGGCTTCAATAGCTTGATGTAATCCATCTGACCAACGCCTTCCTTTCACAATTCGTCCAGTATGTTCATCTACTACCAATATTTTATTATCTTTTACAAGATAATCTACGTTCCTAATATATAAACTGTGTGCTTGTAAAGCAACGATAATATGATTCATTAATACTATATTTTTTTTAGAATAAAGAGAATCATTCTTTTTCATTATATTATTACTAACTAATAAATTTTCAATTTCAATTAAACCTCTTTCAGTTAAGTAAACTCTTTTTTGTTTTTCATCTACTGAAAAATGTCCTTCTCCATGAAAAGAATCTGTATCTTCTTTTTCTTGTTGAATTAATTTTGGTACAATTTTATTGATTAAAACATACAATTCAGCATTATCTTCAGCTTGTCCAGAAATAATTAAAGGAGTACGAGCTTCATCTATTAATATAGAATCAACTTCGTCGATCAATGCATAATATAATTTTCTTTGCACTCTCTCTGAAGGATGAAAAATCATATTATCTCGAAGATAATCAAAACCATATTCATTATTTGTACCATATGTTATATCAGAAAGATAAGCTAATTTTTTTGATTTAAACGACATACCTGTCAAATTTATACCAACAGTTAAACCTAAAAATTCAAATAAATGTTTATTTTTTTTAGCATCACGTTGAGCAAGATAATCGTTCATAGTAACTATGTGAACACCTTTTCCAGTTAAAGCATGCAAATAAGCTGGTAAAGTAGCTGTTAACGTTTTACCTTCTCCAGTACGCATTTCAGCAATACATTTCCGATGTAAAACTATACCTCCAAGTAATTGAACATCAAAATGTCGCATACCAAATATACGACTACTAGCTTCTCTAACAGTAGCAAATGCTTTTGGAAGCAAAAAATCTAAACTTACTCCTTTTTTCAAAGAAGCACGAAATATCTCTGTTTGTTTTTTTAATTCTGAATCAGACATTTTTACAAAATCAGATTCTATTTGATTAATCTTATCAACAATAATTTGCATTCTTCGTAAAATACGATTACTGTAATTACCAAAAATTTTGGTTAATGTTTTTATTAACATGTCAATATTCTCAAAAAAACGAATATAATGTGTAAAATTGTGAATATGTATTAAAATATTTTTGCATTAATTTTCTAAAATAAAATTTACTAAAATTAATTAATGTTAATTAATAATTTTATAATTTAAAATTATTTATCATTTATATTTTAATATATAAACATAATTTACTTTGATACCTGATTTTCGTAAAAGTACAATTATAATCATAATCATCAACATTACAGATATTTTTATATCTAAAATTTTTTAATTAATAATCATTAATATAATTTTTATTGCAAACAAATTTAATTTTTAAATCAATTATATAATTTATAAAAAACAGATATTAATATCATATGTAAATATGTTATAACAATAGAAATTCAAAACTATAAATATATTATTATAATAACTATCATATATGAAACAAACTAAGTTATCTAAATAATATTAAAATTAATATTTTTAAATATAAAATTTTAAATTTAAATATCCAATGTAACAAAATTATTTAATAAACTAACTCAATGTAATTATTATCATTATTTTAATTAATTTTGAAAAAATAACGGACCTAATGGTAATCGAGGAATATTAAAGTAAGTAGGATAATCTACTGAAACTAAATACAAACCTTGTGCTCTAGCTGTTATCGATCCTGTTGCTTGTCTATTTTTTAAATTTAATACTGATACTATCCAATTAACCTTATGCTTATGGGTACCTATATCTAACAAACAACCCACTATATTTCGAACCATATGATATAAAAAAGAATTTGCTGTTACATCAATTATCACAAAACGATTTACACGTGTTACCTGAAAGTTAGTTATTTTACGATAAGGAGTTAATGATTGACAAAAACTTCCTCTAAAAGAAGTAAAATCATGTTCTCCTATTAAATATTGTCCTGCTTTATGCATATTTTCAACATCTAATTTTTTATGAAAATTTAATATTTTATTTTCTAAAATTGAAGAACGAAAAATATGATTATAAATTATATAACGATAAGTACGTGATAAAGCACTATGACGTGCATGAAAATATTCTGAAACCTCTTTAATCCATAAGACTGTAATATTATTAGGTAAATAACTATTTACTCCAATAGTCCAAGAACGTTTTGAACGAATAACACAAGTCCTAAAGTGTACTACTTGTGATGTACTATGTACGCCAGCATCAGTTCTTCCGGCGCATATTACATTGATTTTATGATTAGCGATATAAGATAGCGCTTTTTCTAGTTCTCCTTGAATAGTGCTTACTTCTTTTTGAAATTGCCATCCATGATATAAAGAACCATCGTATTCGACTCCTAATGCAAATTTCATAAAATTATTACTTTACCATCTATACAAAATGATTTTTTAAAAATACAATTTAAAAACACATATTGAATTTTTAATAAGCATTAAAAAATATTTTCTTTAAACTTAAAAAATACATTTTTTATATAAAATATTTTATAATAAGAGAAATGTTTTAAAATTCCTTTCTATTTGCTGTTATATACTAAAAAAATAATGCTAAGTTTTTAATTATATCCTACTTCCTAAAATATATTTACATTATTTATAAATTATATTTTAGAAAATTTCTAAAAATTAATTCATTTGTTTTTATAAAACATTCTAAAATATATACGCGCTACGAAAGTAACCTTAAACAAGATTAAATTAAAATTTAAAATAGAAATATAGTATTGTGGAAATTATATATAAAAATTGCACATATTAAAAAAATATTTCTTACTATTTATTAAATTATATATAATACATTATATAGGAAAAATATGAAAAAAGAAAAAAATAGAAAAATATCATCATTAAGTATTCTTGCTATGGCTGGAGTTTTACCATATCAAGTTAAAAAAGATGAAAAATACATGAATAAAAATCAAATCAATCACTTTAAAAAAATTCTTGAAGCCTGGAAGTATCAATTACAAAGTGAAACAAATCATATTACTCCTTATATGAAAGATCAATCCAGCAACTTTCCTGATCCTGTTGATCGAGCAACACAAGAAGAAGAATTTAGTATTGAATTAAGAAATAGAGCAAGAGAGTTAAAATTAATAAAAAATATACAAATAACTTTAAAAAAAGTTGAAAATAAAGATTTTGGATACTGTGATTCTTGTAATATTGAAATAGGTATTCGCAGACTTGAAGCTCGTCCAACTGCTAATCTATGTATTGATTGTAAAACATTAGAAGAAATACGTAAAAAACAAATGTCAGGTTAACTTATTATAAAAATCTATTATTAGTGAAATGGGAATAAATCCTATTTCACTTATAAATTTTATTATATAATTATCAATTTTTTTTAAAAAAATTCTCTTTCGAATAACTAAACATTAAATTATTTAAGAATAAATATACATTTAATTATATTAAAAATACTTAATAAAAAGTTAGTAAACAATATTATTTATATCGTTTTTATAAAAATTTTTTAATTTATTAATAAAATTTTATTTAAACAAAACAACTTTACCGATATAAGGTAAATGACGATAACATTGTGCATAATCAATACCATATCCTACCATAAACTCATTAGGAATGGAAAATCCTACATAATCCACAACAATATTTTTTTCACGACAATCAGGCTTATCTAATAATGTACATACCGCTAAAGATTTAGGTTTTCTAAGTTTTAAGATAGCTAATACTTTACTCAATGTGTTTCCAGAATCAATTATGTCTTCTATAATTAATACATGCTTACCTAAAATATCTTCATTTAAATCTTTTAAAATTTTAACATCTTGACTAGATAACATACCTCTTCCATAACTTGATGTAGTTATAAAATCTACTTCATGAGAAATTTGAATCGCACGGCATAAATCAGCCATAAAAATAAAAGAACCCCTTAATAATCCTATTAATAAAATATTACTATTGCTATTTTTATAATTATCAGTAATTTGTTTACCTAACTCATTAATTCGCGTATGTAATTCTGATTCAGAAATAATAATTTTCACTGTATGTTTCATAACAATTAATGTAGTGTGTTCAAATAAATTTAATAAAAATTAAAAAATTACATACTTAATATAATTTTATCAAATATATCTATTTTATAAAAAATAATTCAATATAAGTTATATTATAATTTACAATATTCATTGTATATTAGATACATATTTTTTTACCCTAAATAAAAAAATATTTTTATAAAAATTTTTCAACACAAAAATCAAACTTGATACCATAAAAATTCATATAAAAAAAATAATTAAACATTATACAAATTAAATTAAAAATAATAAAAATTACATTCGATAACAATCCTAAGTAAAATAAAGAATAATATATAAATATATGTTATAATTTACATCCTTTTCATCATCAATACATATAATAATATATTAATATTCAAAATAGTAAAAATATTAAAAAATTAAAAAAACAATATCTGATTCCAGAAACACATTTAACAAGATTAAAAATCTACGTTAACCAGCTAAATATAAAAATATTTCACATATTTTTTAAGTTAAAATATATAAAAATATAAAAGCTCGCATTATATAACCAATGCGGCTTTTTTTTGGCATAAATTTAGGAGAATTTAAATTATGCGAATTCTAAAATTTGGTGGTACATCACTAGCAAATGCAGGACGATTTTTACATGTAGCTAACATTGTTGAAAATAAAGTTAAACATGAACAAATAGGAATAGTTCTTTCTGCTCCTGCAACAATTACTAACTGTTTAATTGAAATTATTGAAAAAACTATTAAACAAGAAAATATAGAACAAAATGTTAATGAAACAAAACATATTTTTTTAAAAATTTTAGAAAAAATAAATTTATTACAAAATAAATTTCCTTATAAAAAATTAAAAATCATTATTGACAAAGAATTTATAAAATTAAAAAAAATTTTTTATGGAATTTATTTATTAGGTCAATGTCCAGACAATATTTATGCTAAAATTATTTGTCGTGGTGAAATATTATCAGTAATTATTATGAAAGGGATACTTGAATCGCGTAATTATAAAATTACTATAATTGATCCTGTTAAAAATTTACTTGGTATAGGAACTTATTTAGAATCTGAAATTAATATTTCAGAATCCAGTAAACGTATTAATGCAATGAATATTCCCGATGACCATATCATCCTTATGTCTGGATTTATAGCTGGTAATAAAAAAGGAGAATTAGTAGTATTAGGTCGAAATGGTTCTGATTATTCCGCTTCAATTTTATCTTCTTGTTTAAACGCAAATTATTGCGAAATTTGGACAGATGTAGATGGTATATATACTTGCGATCCTAAAAAAGTACCAGATGCAAAATTATTAACATCACTAACATATCAAGAAGCAATAGAACTATCTTATTTAGGAGCAAAAGTACTACATCCACGAACTATTTTTCCAATATCTAAATTAAAAATTCCTTGTTTAATTAAAAATACTTCCAAACCCAATGCCAAGGGAACATTAATTTGCAGCGAAAATAAAGACAAAAAAGAAAATATAAAAGGAATTACTTATCTAAATAATATATCTATGTTCCACATAGTGGGACCAGGTATGAAAGATATGACAGAAATTGCAGCACGAATATTTACTGTTATTTCATATAATAACATCTGGGTAATATTAGTTACACAATCTTCAGCGGAACATAGTATCGATTTTTGTATTCCTCAAAAAAATATTATACGCGTAAAATCTATATTAAAAAATGAATTTCATCTTGAGCTAAAAAATGGATTAATAAACTCCTTTAATATAGTCAAAAATTTAGCAATTATGTCAATAGTAAGTTCCAATATAAACAATAAACCTCATATTTCTGCCTATTTTCTTTCAGCTTTAGCTAATGCCAAAATCAACATTATGGCTATAGCACAAGGATCATCTGAAAATTCTATATCTGTAGTTATTAATAATTCTAATTTAACAAATGCAATAAAAACAACTCACCAAGTTTTATTTAATGAAAATCAAATTATCGAAATATTTCTGATAGGTATTGGTGGAATCGGAAATACTTTATTAAAACAAATCTATGATCAAAAACATTGGTTAAAAGAAAAAAAAATTGATCTTAAAATATGTGGAATAGCTAACTCCAAAAAATTACTCATAAACATGCAAGGTATTTCACTAGAAAATTGGGAAAAATGTTTTGAAAATACAAAAAATTCTTTTACTTTTAAAAAAATAATTAATACAATTAAAGAATATCCTTTAATAAATCCTGTGCTAATCGATTGTACAGCAGATGAAGATTTATCTTATCAATACACTAATTTCCTTTCCAATGGTTTCCATGTTGTTACTTCCAACAAAAAAGCAAACACCACAGATTTATCATACTACAAAAAAATTAGAGATATTGCTGTCCAATTCAAAAAAAAATTTTTATATGATACAAATGTGGGAGCTGGACTACCTGTTATCGATAATCTACAAAATTTATTAAATTCAGGAGATAAATTGATCCATTTTAAAGGTATCTTGTCTGGTTCTTTATCATTTATTTTTGGACAATTAGAAGAAGGAATTCCTTTGTCTCAAGCAACTCAAAATGCCAAAGACATAGGTTTCACAGAACCAGATCCTCGAGATGATTTATCAGGTATTGATGTTGCAAGAAAATTATTAATTTTAGCTCGAGAAGTTGGATACGAAATAGAACTAAAAGATATCAAAATAGAAAATTTATTACCTGATACATTTCAAAATATTTCAAATTTAAAAACTTTTATGGAAAAACTAAAAGAACTAGATCCTTTATTTTCTGCACGAGTACAACAAGAAAAAAATAAAGGAAAAGTATTACGTTTTGTCGGAATAATCAATCCAACAGGTCAATGTCAAGTAAAAATAGAAGCAGTAGATAAAAAAGACCCTTTATATACAATAAAAAATGGAGAAAATGCATTAGCATTTTATAGTAAATATTACCAACCAATACCTTTAGTATTACGGGGATACGGTGCAGGAAATAATGTAACAGCAGCAGGTGTATTTTCCGATGTATTACGTACATTATCATATAAGTCAGGAGTATAAAAATGATAAAAATTTTCGCTCCTGCTTCTATCGGAAATGTAGGAGTTGGATTTGATATCCTCGGTGTAGCTATATCACCAATAGATGGAAACTTATTGGGAGATTCAATAGAAATTATGTCATCAAATCAATTCCATCTAATTAATAAAGGGAAATTCGCTAATGAATTACCATCGGATAATAAAAAAAATATTATATGGCAGTCTTGGAATTATTTTTGTAAAATCATAAAAAAAGATATTCCAGTTAGCATTACTTTAGAAAAAAATATGCCTATTGGTTCAGGTTTAGGATCTAGTGCATGCTCTATAGTAGCTGGATTAGTTGCAATGAATGAATTTTGCAATAAACCTTTAAATACCTCAAAATTATTAAATTTAATGGGAAAATTAGAAGGAAATATATCTGGCAGTATACATTATGATAATGTAGCACCTTCCTATCTTGGAGGATTACAATTAATTATTGAAGAAAATAATATTATTAGTCAATCTATTCCTATATTTAAGAAATGGCTATGGATAGTTGCTTGGCCAGGAGTGAATTTATCAACTGAAGTATCAAGAGCTTTATTACCTAAAAAATATACAAAAGAAATATGCATACAACACAGTAAAAACTTAGCTGGATTTATTCATGCTTCTTATACACAACAACCTAATCTAGCTACTACGTTCATAAAAGATATAATTGCAGAACCACATCGTATAAAATTAATACCCAATTTTTCTTATGCAAAAAAAAATGTTTTAGAAATGGGAGCCCTCAGTTGCAGTATTTCTGGATCAGGACCAACTTTATTCGCTATATGCGAAAATATTACTCTTGCAAAAAAAATAGCTAAATGGCTTACTAAACATTATTTACAAAATAAAAAAGGATTCGTACATATCTGTAATGTAAATAATGTTGGTGCATGTAAAATAGGAGAATAAATGAAACTTTATAATCTTAAAGATAATAATGAAAAAGTAAATTTCTTTCAAGCTATTAAATTAGGATTAGGTCAAAAACAAGGGCTTTTTTTCCCTTTAAATTTGCCTAAAATTAAAAAAGAAAAATTAGAAGAACTATTAGAAATGGATTTCATTACAAGAAGTAGTAATATTCTTTCATATTTCATTGGTGATGAAATAAATCAAAAAGAATTACATAATCGTATTAAAAAATCGTTCTCATTTTCTCCTCCAAGATTAGTAAAAATTACTAAAAATATAGCATGTTTTGAACTATTTCATGGACCAACGTTAGCTTTTAAAGATTTTGGTGCACGTTTTATGGCTCAAATGTTATCGCATCTCAATCAAGATGGAAATAATTCACTAATCACTATTTTAACTGCAACGTCAGGAGATACAGGTGCAGCAGTAGCTCATGCTTTTTATGGCATGAAAAATGTACGTGTAGTCATTTTATATCCTAAAGGCAAAATTAGTGAACTTCAAGAAAAATTATTTTGCACATTAGGTGGTAATATTAACACAATAGCTATTAACGGCAGTTTTGATGAATGCCAAACACTTGTTAAAAAATCTTTTAATGACCTAATTTTAAAAACAAGTACCGGATTAAATTCTGCCAACTCTATTAACATTAGTCGATTATTAGCACAAATTTGTTATTATTTTGAAGCTTTTTCATTAATACCACGAGAAAAAAGAAAAAAAATAGTCATTTCTGTTCCTTGCGGTAATTTTGGAAACTTAACTGCAGGATTACTAGCGAAATCTCTAGGTTTATCTATTTTATCATTTATAGCATCTACTAACGCCAATGATACTGTACCTCGTTTTCTTGAAACAGGTAAATGGGAACCATATACTACCATTTCTACAATTTCTAACGCAATGGACATTAGTCAACCAAACAATTGGCCAAGAGTAGAAGAATTATTTCTTCGTAAAAAATGGAACTTAAAAAAATTAGGATTTGGTAGTGTATCCGATAACGAAACAAAAAATACTTTATTAGAACTAAAAAAATTAGGTTATATTTCAGAACCCCATGCTGCGATAGCGTATAAATTACTAAAAAATAAATTAAAAGATGATCAATTTGGATTATTTTTAGGTACTGCACATCCTGCAAAATTTAAAAAAACTGTTGAAAATATTTTAAATATCACTTTACCACTACCTAAAAAATTAGCACAACTTGATAAGTTACCTTTATTATCACACAACATGTTACCAAATTTTTCTCAATTACGTAAATTTTTACTAGATATATAGAAGTTTGCTATTTAACAGAGAGGAGAATTATATATTCTATCCTCTCTCTTATATTAAATATCACTAAAATTTAATTTAACAACATCTAGAAATTAATTCTATTATTCAAAAAAAATTTTATAAAAACAAAAAACATACATTAATGAATAAAAATGAAACTATTTAATTAAATATTAAACAAAAAATTTATAATATCACCGTCTCGAACAAAATAATTTTTACCTTCGCTTCTAATTTTCCCTAATTCTTTCACATTATTTTCTCCTTTATATTTTACGAAATCAGTGTAACTAATTACTTTAGCTCGAATAAAACCTTTTTTTAAATCTGAATGAATTTTACCTGCTGCTTCTATTGCCGTAGTACCTTTAGAAATTGTCCATGCCCTCACTTCCTTTATACCAGCAGTAAAAAATGTTTGTAATTTCAATAAAGAATAACCTAATAAAGAAACTCTATCTAATACAGATTTTCTTACTTCTAATTTATCCATAAATTTACTATTTCCTATCTGATAAGAATTAACAGAATTTAATTCAAGAATTGCGGATAATTGAATAACTTTTGCATTTTCTTTTTCAGCTATATCATAAATTTTTTCTATATTCTTATTTTTATTGCATGACACATCATTGGTATTTATTACATACATTACTGGCTTTAATGTAATTAATCGCAAATGACTAATCAATGAATTTTCTTCTTGATTCATTTTTAATGTTCTTAACATCTTAAATTTTTTTAAATGAGCAATACATTTCTCTAAAAGAGAAAGTTCTTTTTTTAAAAATAAATTTTTCATATTTATTTTTTTCTTAATTTTTAAAAATTGTGACTCACATGAATCTAAATCCGATAAACATAATTCCATATTAACTACTTCAATATCTATTATCGGTTGAATTTTCCCATAAATATGAGTCACTTTAAGATCATCAAAAAAACGTACAATATGTATGATGGCATCGGTATCTTTTATATGACTTAGAAATTTATTTCCTAATCCTTCACCTTTAGCAGCTCCTTTAACTAATCCTGCTATATCTATAAATTCTATAAAAGTTTTAACAATCCGTGAAGATCCTACTATCTCTGCTATTTTATAAAGACGATCGTCAATAATTGATACCATACCTACATTAGGTTTTATAGTACAAAATGGAAAATTTTCCGCTGCTACAGAATTTTTAGTTAAAGCATTAAATAAAGTTGATTTTCCTACATTGGGTAAGCCTATTATTCCACATTTAAAACCCATACTAATATCCTATTTTACCAACGAAATGCAAAAATGAATACAATATCTTCTATATATTTAAGATGAATTAATAAATTCAGTGATTTTTTTAATTGATTTTTCTATAGCTTGATTAATTAAAATATTCTCTTGTTCTGTTGGTGGAGACAATACAAAATATGCCACTTCTTTCTTTTGAATAGGACGACCAATACCTATAGAAAGACGAGGAAAAGATGCTTTTGTATCAAACGTATTAATAATGTTCCTTAATCCATTGTGGCCATTATGACCCTTACCATATTTAAATTTAATAATTCCTGGAAAAAGATCCAACTCATCATGAACTAATAAAATTTCATTTAAAGAAATACGATAAAATGAAGCCATGGAAAAAACAGATTTACCACTAATATTCATAAATGTATTAGGTATTAATAAACGAATTTTATTTTTTATAAAAACGACACCAGTATATCCAAAAAATTTTTTTTCTTCCTTTAAATATTTACAATAATGTTTAGCAAATATTTGAACATATCGAGAACCGATATTATGTCTAGTGTGACCATATTTAATTATTGGATTTGCTAAACCCACCATCATTTTTATTTTATTCAAAAAATACCTTATTTAAAAATATAATAAAACTAATTTACAATTATATAATCATTATAAATAACATGTAAAAATCACTAATTAAATAATACATATCTTAAATTAATTAAAAAAATAATTTTTATTTGTAAAACGATTTAATGCCTCTTCCCAATTTACTACGTTCCAAAATGCTTTAATATAATTAATTCTTTGATTTTGGTATTTTAAATAATACGCATGCTCCCATAAATCCAAAGATATAATAGGTATCCCAAAAACTCCAGCAATATTTTGACCCATTAATGGATTATCTTGATTAACAGTCGTTACAATAGATAAAGTAGAATTATTTTTTATCAACCATACCCATCCAGAACCAAAATGATTCATTGCTGCTTCTTCAAATTTTTTTTTAAAATTTGAAATAGAATTAAAATCTTTTTCTATATTTTTTTTTAAAATAGAACTTAAATTTGATCCTATTGTTAATCCTTGCCAAAATAAACTATGATTAATATGACCACCAGCATTATTCTGTATTGTTTTTCTTTTATCAAAAGAAACTTTATCTAATTGAGTAATTAAATCATTAATAGATAAATTTGAAAAATTTGTTCCTTTTAAAGCTGTATTCAAATTATTGATATATGTTTGATGATGTTTAGTATGATGAATAAACATAGTTTCTTTATCGAAATATGGCTCTAAAAATTCGTATGAATAAGGTAGTACCGGTAATTTATGAATCATTTTCTATTTCCTTTTATTTTTTTTTAGTAATATTTAAATTCTTAACCAATTAATATTGAAACCTATAAATATATTTAATACCAAAATTTTTTAATAATATTAAAATACCAGATTTTATTATTCTTTGTTTTAAAATAATGTTATATTAAATATAACATTATTACTTTATAAATAAAAATAAATACTACATTGATTTTTACAATATACTGCAGTCATTTATTTTATAATATATAAAAATAATTAATATAAATTTATTATATCTAAATAAAAAACAAAATATATCTATTATTTATTAAAAATTTATAATGAAAATATATAAATAATCTATTACTAATATTTTTATATGAGATGTAAATGTCCATAAATCAAGAAGACTATTCATTAAAAAAAAGATTCCGTGGTTTTTATCCTGTAGTAATAGATATAGAAACAGCAGGATTTAATTCACAAACTGATGCTATATTAGAAATAGGAGTATATACATTATACATGGATTCAGAAGGATGGTTAAAAAAAGAATCCTGCTTACATTTTCATATTATCCCTTTTAATGGATCTTCTATTCAACCAGAAGCCATTGCTTTTAATCGAATAGATCCTTTTAATCCATTAAGAGGAGCAATCAGTGAACAAGAAGCTCTTTTTTACATATTTAATACCGTAAATAAAGGTATGAAAATTAAAAATTGTAATCGCAGTATAATAGTTGCTCATAATGCAAGTTTTGATCATAACTTTATCATGGCTGCAATTCAAAGAACAGGAATACAAAAACATCCTTTTCATCCATTTGCAACTTTTGATACAGCAACTTTAAGTGGATTAGTATTAGGACAAACTGTACTAGCAAAATCATGTAAAGCTGCTGGATTATTATTTGATAATAAACAAGCTCATTCAGCACTCTATGACTCCCAAAAAACTGCTGAACTATTTTGTGAATTAGTAAATCGTTGGAAAAGATTAGGAGGATGGCCTTTAAAATAAATACAAATTTCATATATCTTTTTTACTAAATTTATTAAAAATAATGCAATTATCAATTTTTATATCTACTACATATTTTATATTTGAAATATATATATAAAACATATAGTAGATATAGTATTCAATATTAGAAAATTTTTTTAGTAACTGACTAATATCTATTTTTTTAAAATAATTATTTCTTTTTTTTATATTTTATTACTGTGTCTTTAATTATTTCTTTAAGAGTACCATTTTTAAGCATTTCCATAATTATATTACATCCTCCAATCAGTTCTCCTTCTATCCATAATTGAGGAAAAGTTGGCCAATTAGCGTACTTTGGTAATTCAGTTCGAATGTCTGGATATTTTAAAATATCCACGTATGCAAATTTTTCTCCACATGCAGATAATGCCTGAACTGCTTGAGCAGAAAATCCACATTCTGGTGCATCAGGAGTTCCTTTTATATAAATTAAAATTGGATTTTTTTCAATTTGACTCTTAATTTTTTCTAAAACATTCATATTCTAATTCCTTAAAAATATTCTTAACAAATTTATACATTTTATACTCTCTTATAATATTATATCTATAAAACAGACTATTAATATTATTTTCTCAATATCTATAAATAAATTTTAAATATCATAATTAACGTTATAAAATAATATTTTTAAATGAAATAAATAAATGCATCTTTTTTATTTATCTTATTAATATAAAAAAATCACCCTTTTATTTATAAAAACAATATTTTTAAAATAAAAATAATATATAGACTATTTTATTTTATTTTGTCATAATATAAAAATAACTCTGGGGCTGTTTTGGATTCGACAAGATTATCGAAAACTAAAGTGCATGCCGAGGAACGGTTTGCCTCGTTAAAAGCCGTAAAAAACAAATGCAAATCAAAAACATTACGCTTTAGCAGCTTAATAAACTATCTAAAGCCCTTCAATCTAATTTATTCTCTTAAAATTAGATTTCAAAGAAGGTCAAAATTATAGAGATTCGTATAAACCCTTCGCTTAAAAGAGATATACGTTAAAATTAACTTAAGCAAAAATCTTATTTTAAGTCTATAAAAAATAAGAATATTTTTTATTAAAAAATAGACTAAGCATGTAGTACTGAAGTTATAGAAATTTTGGACGCGGGTTCGACTCCCGCCAGCTCCATTTCATTTATATTTAACATTTAAAATTAAAACATATAAAATATGTATTTTATACTAATTAAAAAAGTTTTTTGACCAATTTAATTTAGAACTTAATCTATCGAAATAGTTATAATTTTTTGGATGAATAAAATTAAGACAATAATGACTTCTACGAATAAATATTTTATCTCTATTATTAACAGATAATACTCTTTGACTATCACAACTAATTTTTAAATTTTCATAATTATCTGAGAATTTTAGACAAATTTTACTATCACTACTAATTACTAACGGACGAGCTGATAAGGTATGAGGAAACATAGGAATCAACACAACCGCTTCTAAAGATGCAGAAAGTATTGGTCCGCCAGCTGAAAGTGAATAACCTGTCGAACCAGTAGGAGTAGAAATAATTAAACCATCTGACCTCTGAGAAAAAGCAAAATTTTCATCAATATAAACTTCAAATTCTATCATATGAGCTACTTTATCTGCATGTAAAATAACTTCATTTATAGCTGTATTAACATAACATTCTCCATTTTCCTTACATATTTGAATCTCCAGTAAAAATCTATTCTCTAATATATATTTTCCAGATAAAACTTCTGATAACTGTTCCAATACTCTATCAGGATTTAAATCGGTAAGAAAACCCAAATTCCCTCTATTTACACCAATTATTTTTATATTATAACCACACAAGATATATCCTGCACATAATAAATTACCGTCGCCTCCTACAACTATAGCTAAATCACAATGCTGACCAATTTGCGACAATGTACCAACAATAGGTTTCTTAATCGATAATAATTGTTCTGCTATTTGATATTCAATCATTACTTTATAACCTTGCTTCATTAACCAATCATAAAGTGTTTTATGTGTTTCTAATGATTGAGCATTGCGAGGAACACCTACTAAACCAATATAATGTAAAAATGATTTCATTTATTTTATTTTCCTAATATTAAAAGTAAGTTTTTTTAATAAAATAATCTTGAAAATTTTCTTATAACCCTCATACTAAATTAATTAACAAATTTAATATAAAAAATAGAATATTTTATGAACAATCAAAAATCAGAATCAAAAAATGAAAACAAAATTAATACAGATAAATTAGAATTAAATACTGAAAAAAAAAATAAATTAAACACAAAAAATGATCAAAATAAAACTGATATAAATAATAAAAAAGATAAAATTATAGATATAAGAAAAAAAATATCAAAAATGAAAAATGATATCACTGATATAAAACTACGAGGACAAGCAAAAATAGAAAATATAAGAAAAAAAAGTGAACAAGATATAAAAACAATAAAAAATGCTCAACTAGAAAAATTTGCAAAAAAAATACTCCCTATCATTGATTCTTTAGAAGAAATATTGAAAATCGCTGATCAAAAAAACAATCAAGAATCAATTATGGTACAAGGTATCAATTTAACTTTAAAATCTATGTTAAATATTATTTCAAAATTTGGTATAAAAAAAGAAGGAAAAAAAAATACAATATTCCAATCATATTTACATCAATCTATATTGAGTAAACAATCTAACAAAATACAACCCAATCATATTATTTCTGTAATACAACATGGTTATACATTAAACAGTACTATATTAAGAAAAGCTAAAGTAGAAGTATCTGTTTAAAAAATTTGTCTTTTTAAAAAACTATACCATTGAAATCAATAATACATTGTTACTAACATAACCAATTAATAGGTGTTTTACCTTGTTTTATTAATATCTGATTAGCAATAAAAAAATGGCGGCATCCAAAAAACCCACGATAAGCTGATAAAGGTGATGGATGCGACGCCTGTAAAATATAATGTTTTTTACTATTAATAATACTAATTTTACTTTTAGCACTACTACCCCATAATAAGAAAACCACACCACTTAAATGTTCATTTATTACCCTAATTACTTTATCTGTAAACAATTGCCAACCAATCTGAGAATGAGAAGCTGGTTTTCCAGATTCTACTGTTAAAATAGAATTTAACAAAAAAACACCTTGTTTTGCCCAATTATTCAAAAATCCACTCTGAAAAATATGATCTGATGAAAAATTATCTAATATTTCTTTATATATGTTTTTTAAAGAAGGAGGAATAATTTCACCTAAATTAACAGAAAAAGCTAAACCATGTGCTTGTTTATAATGATAATATGGATCTTGTCCCAAAATAACTACTTTAATAGAAGTAAATCGAGTTAATAAAAAAGCTGTAAATATATCTTTATTAGGTGGATAAATTGTTTTCTTTAATCTTTCATTGGATATAAAATGAATTATATCTAAAAAATAAGTTTTTTTTTTCTTGTTTTAATAAATCGTACCAATTTAAATTATTATTTGACATAATTACTCCAATATAAGCGAAAATTATTTAATAATAAAAAATAATTCTATTAATTAATATATTTATATATAATGAAAATATTTTCGAAATATATCAATAATGAACTATTGTAAATAACATTGTTAAGCTTAAATTTAAAATATAATATGAATTAAAAATATATCATATTAAATATTTTTTAATAAAAAATGAGGAAAAAATGATTCTAGTTACTCAAAAAGCACCAAATTTTACAGCTCCGGCAATTCTTCACAACGGTGAAATAATCGAAAATTTCAATTTTAAAAATTATACCTCCAATACATTTGCTGTATTGTTTTTTTGGCCTATGGATTTTACATTCGTTTGTCCTTCAGAAATTATAGCATTTAATCAATTTTACGAAGAATTTAAAAATCGTAACGTAAAAATTGTTGGAGTATCATTTGATTCGGTTTTTGTACATAACGCTTGGCGTAATACCCCTATCAATAAAGGTGGAATCGGACATATTAAATATACCATGGTTTCAGATGTTAAAAGAAATATACAAAAAATGTATGGAATTGAACATCCTGATTTAGGAATGGCACTAAGAGCATCATTCTTAATAGATGTCAATGGTATTATTCGTCATCAAGTAATTAATGATTTACCTTTTGGTAGAAATATAAAAGAAATGATACGTATGATAGATGCTGTTCAATTTCATGAAAAAAACGGTTCAGTTTGCCCTGCTCAATGGGAAAAAGGTAAAGAAGCTATGGAAGCATCTCCTTCTGGAGTATCTAAATATCTAAGTAAAAATATAAATTATTTGTCTTAGAATAATTATATAAAATTACCAGAATAATTTAATATTTTTAAAATATGCATTATAAAATAAAAATGTTAAAAAAGCTAAAAAGCTATTAACAAAAAATATAATGCATATTTACTTATACTAATTTGTGATTATTAAATAAAATTACTATCATCTGATACATCAATATCAGTATCTATGTTGTCATCATTTACTGAAATCATATCATTATCAACATTTTCATGAAAATTAGAATTATTATTCTCAATATAATGATCATTAATATCATGATTTTCTATATTAGAATCTAAATTTTTTTCTGAAGAAATATTTACGTTATTTAAAAAATCTTCTCCAGAACTCTTATGTTGAAAAAGATTCATCAACATATTACCCATAATCATACCACCAGCTACACCTGTTGCTGTTTGTAAAGCACTTCCAAGAAAACTACCTATACTACTAGAACTACTAGGTGTAGATATATTTCCTGTAGGTATATTGTTAATTGGTAATGAATTATAATCTAGTTTACCTGATGTATTACCCCAAGCATTTTTTATATTATTTGGTGGAGATGTTACATTACCGGAACCAAATAAACCAGATAAAAAACTGGTAGAATTATTTTTATTTTCTTTTTCTTTCATTAATGAAACTTCAGATTCTAATTGATTGTTACGTTCATTAAGTTTCTTGATTGCTTCTTCTTGTACCAAAATAATTTGAGTCATATAATAAGGAGCATTCTGTTGTTTCGTTAACAATTCTTGAATTAATTTTTCAGCTAATGAATCTCGAACTGAAGTTTTTTTTTCTACGTTTTCTAATCTTTCAAAAAGATTTTCTATTAAAATTTTTTCTTTTTGTTCCATAATTAACCTATGATCAAAATTTTATGTTTTAATAAATGTACAATATTTCTTAAAAAATATTTTTTAATTTATATTTCTAATAATAAAAAATACAAAAACATTATTGTTATTTAATATAATATATATAATAAAATAATTTATATATTTTATATATTTATAAAATAAAATTTTTATTAAATTTATCACAAAATATATCAACATATGATTTATTTTCAATATAAAATATTAATAAATTTATCACTGTTAAAAATTATTATTAATAATCAATACTCTTCATGTTATAATTTTAATAAAAAATTGAAATACATAATTATAAATCATTAATACTATCAAATAACAACATTTTATTAAAAAATTAATATTTTTTTAAAAATAATTTTTTGACATATATAAAATTAAATTAAAGACTAAACATGATAACATAATTCCTTATTAAAAAATAAAAATGAACCTAATTTATTTATCATTTATAAAAATATTTCTTTAAATTAAAATTTATCTTTTCATTCACTGAATATGTCCATTGTGGTATCATTTGTTACTCTTAATTCTATAAATAATTTACAAAGAGACGATGCCTCTATGAAAAACCTTACTAAAAAAATTGTACAGGTTGATATTGAAGAAGAGTTAAAACACTCTTATCTAGATTATGCTATGTCAGTTATTATTGGTCGAGCTTTACCAGATGTAAGAGATGGTTTAAAACCAGTACATAGACGTATACTTTTTGCTATGAGCATATTAAGTAACGACTGGAATAAACCATATAAAAAATCAGCTAGAGTAGTAGGAGACGTAATAGGAAAATACCATCCTCATGGAGATTCAGCAGTATATGATGCAATAGTAAGAATGGCTCAAAATTTTTCATTACGTTATATGCTGATAGATGGTCAAGGTAATTTTGGTTCTATAGATGGAGATTCTGCTGCTGCTATGCGTTATACAGAAATAAGAATGTCTAAAATTGCGCACGAATTGCTGAAAGATTTGAAGAAAAATACTGTTCCTTTTATACCTAATTATGATGATACTGAAAAAATACCTGAAGTTCTACCAACTAAAATACCAAATCTTTTAATTAATGGAGCTTCAGGAATTGCAGTCGGTATGGCTACAAATATTCCACCACATAACCTAATTGAAGTTATTAATGGATGTTTAGCATATATAGAAAATAACAATATTAATCTAAAAAAATTAATGGAATACATACCAGGACCTGATTTTCCAACAGCTGGAATAATCAATGGTCATTCAGGTATAGAAGAAGCTTACAAAACAGGAAAAGGAAAAATATATATTCGAGCACGTACTAAAATAGAAAAAAATGTAAAAACACAAAAATCCAGTATTGTTATTAATGAAATTCCTTATCAAGTAAATAAATCTCGTTTAATAGAAAAAATCGCCGAATTAGTAAAAGAAAAAAGAATTGAAGGAATCAGTGCACTAAGAGACGAATCTGATAAAGAAGGTATGCGTATCGTCATTGAAATTAAAAAAGACGCAATAGCAAAAGTAGTTTTAAATCAATTATATTTACTGACACAATTACAAACTTCTTTTGGCATAAATATGGTTGCTCTATGTCACGGACAACCAAAAATTTTATCTCTAAAAGAAATATTAGAATCTTTTACTGCTCATCGTAAAGAAATAGTAACTCGTCGTACAATTTTTGAATTAAAAAAATCACATAAACAAGTTCACATTATTGAAGGATTAATCTTAGCATTATGTAACATTAATAAAATTATAGAACTTATTAAAAAATCAAAAAATTCATCAATTGCTAAAACTTTTTTAATGACTAATTACTGGACTTTAAAAGATAACATTTTATTACAATTTAAAAAAAATAATGTAAGCGCATTGTCAAATAATGAAAAAAAAATTAAATCTACTAACCAAAATCGGTATTTATTAACTGAAGTACAAGCACAAGCTATCTTGGATTTACGTTTAAATAAATTAACTAATTTAGAACAAGATAAATTAATAAAAGATTACAATACTATTACAAAAGAAATTTTAGAATTAACTGATATTTTGAATAATCCTAATCGTATGATTTCTGTAATCCAAGAGGAATTAGTTTCAATAAAAAATACTTTTGGAGATAAAAGAAGAACTGAAATTAAAGAAAATACCTCAGATATTAATGTTGAAGATTTAATTACCAAAGAAGATGTTGTAGTAACTTTATCACATTCAGGGTACGTTAAATACCAACCTTTATCAGATTACAATGCACAAAAAAGAGGAGGAAAAGGTAAATCGGCAGCAAAAATAAAAGAAGAAGATTTTATAGAAAGTTTATTAGTTGCCAATACTCATGATACTATTCTTTGTTTCTCTAGCACAGGAATACTATATTGGATGAAAGTATATCAATTACCCGAAGCAAGTAGACATGCTCGAGGTCGTCCTATCGTTAATCTTTTACCTTTAAATAAAAAAGAAAGAATTACAGCAATACTACCAGTAAAAAAAAATCAAGACAATAACATTAATATTTTTATGGCTACTGCAAATGGAATAGTAAAAAAAACTGCTTTAAGAGAATTCAGCAGACCTCGTAGTACGGGAATTATTGCCATTAACTTAAAAGAAAATGATGAATTAATAGGAGTAGCTTTAACCAATGGAAAAAATAATATTATGTTATTTACTTCTACTGGAAAAGTTGTGCATTTTTCTGAAAAATCAGTCAGAAACATGGGACGTACAGCTTCAGGAGTGAAAGGAATAAAAACTCATAAAAAAGACCAAGTAGTATCTTTAATTGTCCCTAACGGAAAAGGAAATATTTTAACAGTAACAGAAAATGGTTATGGAAAAAGAACTAAGATTTCTGATTTTCCTATTAAATCACGAGCAACACGAGGAATAATTGCAATTAAAATAACTAAAAAAAACGGCATAATGATTGGAGCAATTCAAGTACTAGAAAACAATCAAATTATGATGATTACCAATGCTGGAACGTTAGTAAGAACCAGGGTATCAGAAGTTGGTATTTTAGGAAGGAATACACAAGGTGTTATTTTAATACGTACTACAGAAAAAGAAAAAGTAGTGGCTTTACAAAGAGTAAATAAATCTTATTTATCCGAAAAAATAGATACTATCCATGTAACATAAAATTAATATACATTAAAATATTATAATACTATTACAAAAATATTGTATTTAAGTTTATTTTATATTTTTTTGTTTTTTAATAATTAAATTTTTGATATTCGTATATATTGAAATTTTTTATAAAAATAAATTATTAACCTTAAAATACTATTTTCTTCTTTAACATAACAAATATTTAAATTAATTAAACATTAAATATTTAAAATAGGTATATAGTCTCACATGCATCATAGTTTATTTATAACCAAACGAGATGGCAGAAAAGAACCCATTAATTTGGATAAAATTCATCGAGTTCTAACTTGGGCAGCAGCAGGCCTAAATAATATTTCCATATCTCAAGTAAAATTAAGTTCACAAATACAATTTTATAATGGCATTAAAACTATTAATATTCATGAAACTATCATTAAAACTGCAGCAGATCTTATTTCTGAAGATACGCCAGATTATCAATATATGGCCGCCAGATTAGCTATTTTCCATCTTCGTAAAAAAGCATATGGTCAATTTGAACCTCCTTCTTTATATACACACGTAAAAAAAATGGTTAAAATAGGAAAATATGATGAACGTTTATTAATTGATTACTCATCTCAAGAATATGCAGTCATGAACTCTTTTATTAATCATTGGAGAGATATGAATTTTTCTTATGCAGGAGTTCAGCAATTAGAAGGAAAATATTTATTACAAAATAGAGTAAATGGTAAAATTTACGAAAGTGCTCAATTTCTTTACGTTCTTATTTCTGCTTGTTTATTTTCTAGTTATCCTAAAGAAAAAAGAATGAATTATATTAAAAAATTTTACGATGCTATTTCTACTTTTAAAATTTCTTTACCTACACCTATCATGTCTGGTGTTAGAACTCCTAGTCGTCAATTTAGTTCTTGCGTATTAATCGAATGCGCAGATACCCTGAATTCAATTAACGCTACTAGCAGCGCTATTATTAAATATGTTTCTCAAAGAGCTGGTATCGGTATTAATGCTGGACAAATTCGAGCCATTGGCAGTCCTATTCGATCAGGAGAAGCCTTTCATACAGGTTCTATTCCTTTTTATAAACATTTTCAAACAGCCGTGAAATCATGTTCACAAGGTGGAGTAAGAGGAGGAGCTGCCACTTTATTTTATCCTATTTGGCATTTTGAAGTAGAAAATTTACTTGTACTAAAAAATAATCGAGGAATAGAAGAAAATAGAGTAAGACATATAGATTATGGATTACAAATTAATAAATTAATGTATCAACGTATGATATTAGGAAAAAATATTACTTTATTTAGCCCTTCAGACGTACCTCATCTATATGACACTTTCTTTTCTAATCAAAATATATTTGAAAAATTATATGTTCAATATGAAAATGATATACATATCAGAAAAAAACATATAAAAGCAATTGATTTATTTTCACTTATAATGCAAGAAAGAACATCTACCGGACGTATATATATTCAAAATGTTGATCATTGCAACACACATAGCGCTTTTAATCCTAATATTGCTCCAATTCGACAATCTAATTTATGTTTAGAAATTACATTACCAACAAAATCTTTAAATGACATTCACGATAAAAACGGTGAAATAGCACTTTGTACTCTGTCTGCTATAAATTTAGGTAGTATAAACAATCTTAATGATCTGGCAGATCTTACTACTCTTATAGTTAGAGGACTAGATGCAGTACTTGATTATCAAGATTATCCCCTTTGTAGCGCTAGAAGAGGAGCAAAAGGAAGAAGATCATTAGGAATCGGAGTTATTAACTTTGCTTATTATTTAGCAAAAAATGGAGTTCGTTACTCTGATGGATCTGCTAACAACTTGACACATAAAACTTTTGAAGCTATTCAATATTATTTATTAAACGCATCTTGTGAACTTGCAAAAGAAAAAGGATCTTGTCCTTGGTTTCATCATACCACATATTATCAAGGTATTTTACCAATAGATACCTATAAAAAATACATAGATACCATATGTGATGAACCACTACATTTAAATTGGGAGTTACTTAGAAAAAAAATAAAAAAATATGGATTACGCAACTCGACATTATCAGCAATTATGCCATCTGAAACATCATCACAAATTTCTAATTCTACTAATGGCATAGAACCACCACGAGGTTATATTAGTATTAAAGCATCAAAAAATGGTATGTTACGCCAAGTAATTCCTGAATATAACAAACTAAAAAAAAATTATGAACTACTATGGAATATTCCCAACAATAAAGGTTACTTACAACTTGTTGGTATTATGCAAAAATTTATAGATCAATCTATTTCAGCTAATACTAATTATGATCCTAAATTATTTCCTAACGGGAAAATTCCTATGAAACAATTACTAAAAGATCTACTGATTGCTTATAAACTAGGAATAAAAACATTATATTATCAAAATACTAGAGATGGTGCAGAAGATAATCAATCTATTTTTGCAACTCCTACACAAGATGAAAATTGCGATAGTGGAGCTTGTAAAATATAAAATTATACTTTTTATAAAAAAACTTTAATAATAAATTTAGATAACAATATATAATATATAGGATAAAAACCTCATGACATATACTACATTCTCAAAAAAACAAAATAATCAATTATGTGAACCGATGTTTTTTGGACAACCAGTCAATATTGCCAGATATGATCAACAAAAATACAATATTTTTGAAAAATTAATAGAAAAACAACTTTCTTTCTTTTGGAGACCTGAAGAGATAGATCTTTCTAAAGATTTTATTGACTTTCAAAACTTACCTAAACATGAAAAACACATTTTCCTTAGTAATTTGAAATATCAAACTCTTCTAGATTCTATTCAAGGTAGAAGTCCTAATGTTGCTTTTTTACCAATAGTGTCTATTCCTGAATTAGAGACATGGATACAAACATGGTCTTTTTCAGAAACAATCCATTCAAGATCATACACTCACATAATAAGGAACATTATACATTCGCCATCATTAATATTTGATGATATTATCGTAAATAAAAATATTGCTACACGTGCAAAAGATATTTCTTATTATTATGATAGTCTTATTACGATGACTAGCTATTGGCATCTTTTAGGAGAAGGTATCCATGTAATAAAAAATAAAAAAATTAATATTAATTTAAATTTATTGAAAAAAAAATTATATTTATGCTTCATAAGCGTAAATGCATTAGAAGCTATTCGATTTTATGTTAGTTTTGCTTGTTCTTTTGCTTTTGCAGAAAAACAAAAAATGGAAGGAAATGCAAAAATAATCAGATTAATAGCCAGAGATGAAGCTTTACATCTTAATGGAACGCAACATATCTTGAACATTTTTAAAAATGAAAAATATAATGAAGGAATGCATAAAATAGTTTTAGAATGTCAAAAAGAAGCATTAGCATTATTTAAATTAGTAGCTTATCAAGAAAAACAATGGGCTGAATATTTATTTCAAGATGGTCCTATGTTAGGTTTAAATAAAGATATTCTTTGCCAATATATAGAATATATTACTAACGTTCGAATGAAAGCAATAGGACTAAAACCACCTTTTAAAATAAATGTTAATCCTATTCCTTGGATTAATTTCTGGTTAAATTCAGACTATGTTCAAAATGCACCTCAAGAAGTAGAACTGAGTTCTTATTTAATAGGACAAATAGATTCAAAAATTAGTGATTCTGAATTTAACGATTTCAAATTATAAAACATGAAAAAAATTAACATTAAAATATATAAAAAAAATTATCAAATAAAAAGTAGTAAAAAAAATAAAACTCTTTTAGAGATATTAGAATACTACAATATAAAAATTGACTATCAATGTAGACAAGGATACTGTGGATCATGTAAAATAAATTTAATTAAAGGTACTGTTATTACATCTCTGAAGTCTCAACCTATAGTTTATCTTCATCCAGGAGAAATTCTTCCCTGTTGTTGTAAAATTAAAGAAAATATTGAAATCAAAATATAAAAATTATTTTTAGATTTTAAATCTAATTGATTTTAAGAATATAAAAAATGATTATACATTTATAGCAACATAGATTGAATAGCTGTAATTGCTATTGTATAAATTATATCTTCAATCATAGCACCTCGTGATAAATCATTCACTGGTTTTTTAAAACCTTGCAAAATAGGACCAACAGCAATTACTTTTGCTAAACGTTGAACAGCTTTATACACTGTATTACCGGTATTAAGATCTGGAAATATTAATACATTTGCACAACCAGCAATACAAGATTCAGGTGCTTTTAAAATAGAGACTTCTGGAACCGTAGCTGCATCATATTGAAGAGGACCATCTACAATTAAATCCGGACGTTTTTGTTTTACTATATATGTCGCTTTTCTGACTTTATCCACTGTCTTACCAAATCCAGATGTATATGTTGCATATGAAATCATAGCTATTTTGGGATCTATTCCAAATAATTTAGCGGTATCTGCTGATTGAATAGCAATATCAGCTAATTCATTAGAATTAGGTTCAACATTAATTGCACAATCTGCATATATTAATATTTTATTTGATAACAACATGAAAAATAAAGAAGATACTAAAGAAAAACCTGCTTTCATTTTAATAAACTGTAAAGCAGGTCGAACAGTGTTTGCTGTGGTATTCATTGCTCCAGCGACTATACCATCAACATCATTATTATCTAACATCAAAGTTGCTAAAACTATATTATCTTTAATCATTTCTTTGGCATGTAAAACAGTCATTCCTTTATGGCTTCTTAAGCTAACTAACCTTTTTACATACTTATTTCTTATTTGCTCAGGATCAATAATATTGTTATATTTGTTCAACAAAATTCCTTCTTTTAACGCTATATCATATATTTTTTTAGGATTTCCTAATAATATACAATCAGCAATACCTTTTTTTTGACAAATAAATGCAGATTTAATTATACGACCATCATAACCTTCAGGTAATATAATTCTTTTTTTTTCTCTACTTGATAATTTTATTAAACGATGAAAAAACAAAGTAGGACTTATGTTCTTATTTAATACTATCGGTTTTTTTAAAGATGATAACCAATCACGACTAATACAATCAGAAATATGTTTTTTTATTTTCTCTAATCCTATAGAATCTTTAAAATTAACTTTTAAATTAAAAGAATATAATTTTGATAATGTTTTTAATGTATTCATATTTACTGACAAAATAGGTATACGAATTTCTTTAAAAATCTCAAAAAAAACAGTATTCTTATGCTTGGAATCTTTCATTCCAGTTAATAAAATTAAAACAACCTTACTTTTTTTTATTTCATCTAAAAACTTTTTTGTTACACATTGCAATTGATCAAAAGGAATTATTAAAACAGAATTTAAAATTCTATCATCTTGTATAATAGAATAATATCGATCAAATAAAAAAATCTTTTCTATAAAACAACAATTTATTTCACCTGTACTAATTATATATACATCTAAAAACTTAAAAAAGTAAATTATTGGTATTTTAATTAATTTTTCACTAAATGGAATAATAGCTAACAATTGTAATTTATTGTTTTTTAAAAAAAAATATTTATTATTATAAAGAGAATCATAAGTACTTATATTTTCTATTTCTATATTATTTTTATCTTCGTTTAAAAAACATATTTTGTTATCAATAATTTTTTTATGAGTTTTATTAATAATGATACCTGCATTTTTTAGGTCCTTTTCCTCTTCAAAAACTTTTTCTAAAAAATATGTACATTCTACCAACGAATTATAAATTTTATTATCTTCTTTAATGATAAAAATCATTTCAGAATTTAACATTTTTGCAATCTCATAATTTAATATATTAGATAATATACCTATTTCATTAGGTAAAAATCCTTCTATCACTATAATATCATATTCTTTTTTGTATTTATTAAACTGAGTAAAAATTCTATCTAGTAATATATTAATATAATCGATATTAAAAAAAGATTCTGTATACACTAACTTAATAGGTTTAATGCAAAAAATAGAATCATTATTAAGAACTACACTTGTGGTATTACGCTTAACTTTATTATTATGATATTCGACAACAGGTTTAAAAAAACAAACATTTAAATTTTGATCTGTTATCGATTTTATTAATCCAATAGTAACAGCTGTACATTCAACATGATTTCCCACTGGAATTAACATAATATTTCGTAACATTAAATACCTCTCATAATTTTAAATTATATTTAAAATGTAAAACATATTTATTCTATTTAGTTATTCATTAATCTTATTAATTAAAGAAATCGTTTCTTGCGCTATTATCAAATCTTCATTACTAGGAATAACTAAAATTGGCATGGTTCCTTTTAAATTTATGAATCCACAAAAACCAGCTCTTACTTGCAAATTACGTTTTATATCTATCTTAATTCCTAATAAAGATAATTTAGATAAAGTCAATTCTCTGACTAATACAGAATTTTCTCCAATTCCGCCTGTAAATACAACAGCATCTAATCGACCTTCCATCAAAGAAGTATAACCTGAAATAT
Organism: Buchnera aphidicola (Pemphigus immunis); assembly: GCF_964059115.1. Lineage (NCBI taxonomy): Bacteria > Pseudomonadati > Pseudomonadota > Gammaproteobacteria > Enterobacterales > Erwiniaceae > Buchnera > Buchnera aphidicola. The sequence goes on along the minus strand of NZ_OZ060408.1, from coordinate 185,880 downwards.
ATTTCGCTAATCGATGACAAAAAATATCAATCGATCTTTTTGAATTTTTATCATAATAATATTTATTTTCTGCATAACGAAAATCACTACTTTTACCATTTAATCCCAACAAACCAGAATCTACAGTTAAAATTTTATAAATTTCTTGTATTGAAATTCCTAACTTATTGTTCATAAAAAAAATAATAGCAGGATCAATATCTCCACTTCGAGTACCCATTACTAAACCTTCTAAAGGAGTTAATCCCATTGAAGTATCTACACATAAACCTCGACAAATAGCAGCTACAGAAGCACCATTACCTAAATGACAAGAAATAATATTTAAAGATACTAATGATTTATTTAATATTTTTCCAGTCTTATAAGTAATATATTGATGACTAATACCATGCGCTCCATATCTTCTTATATTATAATCAGTATAATAAAAATAAGGTATTGCATACAAATAAGATGATTCTGGCATAGTTTGATGAAAAGCTGTATCAAATACAGCAACATTCTTTTTAGATAAATTAGGTAAAAGATTTAAAGTGGTTTTAATTCCACAAATATTCACAGGATTATGTAAAGGAGCAAAACAAGAAGCCTCTTCAATATAATTAATCACTTTCTTATCTATAAGAATAGATTTTTTTAGTTTTTCTCCTCCGTGAACTACTCGATGTCCTATTGCAACAATAGACCGAAATAATTTTTCTTCTTTCTTTAAAATTTTTTTAAAAACAAAGTTAAGGGCCATTATATGTGATGTTTTTTCTTTCAAAACATATTTATGTTGAATAGAATTATTAGTCCAAATAACACATGATTGTGGTAATAATAAAGAATCTACTATACCAAATAAAATTTTTTTACCATTATTAGGATTAATAATGGAAAATTTCAAAGAAGAACTACCGCAATTTAATACTAATACCAATTGATTTAACATTTATTAACCTATTTCAAAAAAATAAAGATAATATTGAATATAAAAAATATAATGTAAAAATTAATTTTTATATTATTAAAAATAGAAACTATTAATTCTTATTTTTTTTAATAAGGTGCAAATTAAATAATACCGACATTTAATAATATTTCATTAATAAATATTTAAATTTAAAATAAAATATAAAATTAAAAACATTATTATTAAAATATTATAAGTAAAAATTAAAAATCATTTAAATTTTAAAATACACCTTACATGCTTGAAAAAATTGGAATATACTTAATTTTAAAATATTATTAATCATTACCCATTAATATGATTTTAAAATTAACCAAAATTCAGATTAAATATAATTTAATACCATTAATTTTATTAACTTATATAAAACAATCACCATTAAAATAAATCATCATCTATTAAAAAATGAGATATGATTAAAAATCATGAGATATGATTTTTAATCATATTTAAAATAATAAAAATATAAAATATAAATAAATACTATTTTTTATTAAAAATAGTATTGTATAACAGAATATAAATATATTACAGAAAATATAACGAGGTTGTACTAAAGATAAAAATAGAGGAAGCGATATCAATATGTCCTATCGCTAACCTGAAAAAACGTCAAGGAGAAAAAAACACCAAAATTTCTTAATAAACCTTACTTAATCTGTGTCTCTAACATTGTATTATCAATCTTAAAAATAATATTTTACAGATACATATGTTAAAAATTTAATATTCTAATATAAATGTTTGTTTAAAAGAGAAACTAAGATTTTAATATATATTAATAGAATACATATTTATAAAAATATGAATATAAAAAATATACTCAAATTACTGTTATAAAAAATATTTTTATCAATTATGCTAATATATATAAATAAGCATTATTAAAAAATTAATGCAATATTATTCTCCTTTGTTCTATAGAATGAATTTGTACTTTTATAATTTCACTGATTGGATCTTCAGGACAATGTTCTACAAAATAAACTAAATCAGTTAAAGCAATATGATTACATTCTAAATGAGCATAAATTAATCCTCGATCACGAATTTCATAAGGATCGTCGGGATTAATTTTTAATAATACATTACTAACATTTAATGCTAATTCCATTTTTTTTTCTTCCATAAGTGCTGATTTTAAAGTATCTAATATCTTTCTCATAACGGCAGAAGAATTAGCTTCATATAAATCATTTTCATACAATTCTGTGGTAGGACTAATATTCCCTTTTAACCACACTCCTAAAATATGTTCATTTAAAGTTTCACCATTAAAAGGATTTATTAACCATACTTCATTATCATTTTTATCAGAACGTAAAATTAATTGAGTTGGGAAAATAACAGGCATTAATGGTAATTCTAATTTATGAGCAATATGCAATAATATTATTCCTAATGATACAGCTGTTCCTTGACGTGTTTTTAACACATGATCTAACCATAGTACATCTGAAAGTAAATATTTTCCATCAGCTCCTCCAAATTTCCAATGATGATAAAATAATTCAATTAATTTTTTTAACTGATTAGTTTTATTAGTTTCGTTAGAGATATACGACCTGGCTTCATCTATTCTATCTTGCAATTCAGAGAAAACATCTTCTGAAGGAAAATCTTTACGAATAGTCCGAAAAGCAGTTATAATAGTCTCACAAAGTGGTGATTTAGAAAAATCAATATTAACAAATGATGTCATATTATTCCCAATAATAATATTTTTATAACTTACTGTAAATATATGATTTTAAAAATAAATTGACTAAAATACGTGTACTTTCTTCGCACTAAACACTAGTTTTATTTTTTCAATTCAATATTTTACATGAATACATATGATACATTATCATAACACAAATATTTTAATTAATAAAAATGAAAGATGTTAAAGAATACAATACAGAACATTTCTTATTAAAAATTTATATATGAAAAAATGATTAATATCATCAAATATGTTCATATATTTCTTCCAATAGTAATGCGATCATTACCTGAATAATCTTTATAAGATGATACTTCAAAAAAATTATAATGTTTAAATATATTTTGAACTTCTTCTTTTTGATCATAGCTATGTTCTAATAATAACCAACCTAAATAATTTAAATGTTTTTTTGCATACTTAATGATATGTTCAATATCAGCCAATCCATTATTAGATGATATTAAAGAAATAAACGGTTCAAAAAAAATATCTTTTTCCAAAAAATTAATATCTTCTAATTTAACGTAAGGAGGATTGCTAACAATAATATCAAACTTTTCTGTCCCTAATACAGAAAACCAATTACTATATAAAAATCTCACATTATTTATCCTTAATCTATTGGCATTGTATTTAGCCAAATAAATAGATTCCATCATACAATCAATTCCAGTAATATCACAATCAGATCTCATTGCGGCCAAAGACAAAGCTATTGATCCACATCCAGTACCTAAATCTAATATTTTAGATGGTGTATCAGTTAACTTCTTTAAACTATGTTCTACTAAGATCTCTGTATCTGATCTAGGAATTAATACAAACTTCGAAACGATAAAAGTCAGTGACCAAAATTCTTTTTCCCCTAATAAATATGCTATCGGTTCACCTAACATGCGACGTTTCAACAAATAATTTATTTTTTTTAATTCTTCCATATTTAATCGATAGTTTTCATTAATTATTAACCATGATTTAGATTTTTTTATAACAAAACTTAACAAAACTTCAGCATCTAGCTTATAATATCCACAACTAGATAATTGTTCCGTCGCATACCGCAACCACTCATAAACAGTCATCATATTTATCAGACAAAGAGGAAAGTATTTCTGCTTGATTTTCTTGAATAATTGGATTGATAACAAGATCCAAATTACCTTGCAAAATTTCATCTAAACTATACAAAGTTAGATTAATCCTATGATCTGTAACTCTATTTTGTGGAAAATTATAAGTTCTACTTCGATCAGATCTCTCTCCAGTTCCTAATAAATTACGACGGATAAATGCATTCTTTTCATGAAATTTTGCAGATTCAGCAGCATGAATACGAGCAGATAAAACAGATAAAGCTTTAGCCTTATTTTTATGTTGTGAACGTTCATCTTGACATTCTACTACATAACCTGTTGGAATATGAGTAATTCTAATTGCAGAATCAGTAGTATTTACATGTTGACCACCTGCTCCTGAAGAACGAAATGTATCTATTTTTAAATCACTTGGACGAATTACAATTTTCTCTAATGATGATACTTCAGGCATAATAGCTACTGTACATGTTGAAGTATGAACTCGACCTTGTGACTCAGTTTTAGGAATTCTTTGTACTCGATGTCCTCCAGATTCAAATTTTAATTTTCCATTCACACCTTTTCCTTTAATTTTAGCTATAATTTCTTTAAAACCACCTTTTTCATTTTCACTAATACTAACTATTTCTGTTTTCCATGAATTAAGCTCAGCATATCTAATATACATACGCAATAAATCACCAGCAAAGATAGCTGCTTCATCTCCACCTGTAGCAGCACGAATTTCAATAAAACAGCTACGTGAATCATAAGGATCTTTCGGTATTAATAACGTTCTTATTTTTTTATTTAAAATTTCCGATTTTTTCTTAGCTAACAATAATTCTTCTTCAGCTAATACGCGAATTTCATTATCTTCCAACAACAAACTTAATTTTTCTATTTCTCGCTGATTTTTTTTCCAATCTAAAAAACAACGACTAATATTAGATAGTTTTAAATATTCTTTAGATAAAGCACATAATTTATCTTTGTCTAGTTTTGAATTAGTTTCAGATAGCATCATCTCCAACTCTTCAAAACGATCTTGTAAATGTTGTAATTTATCAAGCATAGATTTATTCATTTTTATAATCTACCGTATCATATACTACTGTTACGTATATTAAATGCTTCTTAATTAATTAAAATGCCAACATAATCATTTTAACTTTATAAAAAACAATATTTTATTAATAAAATATATTAAATAAATTTTTTCATAAAAAAACTTTTAGTTATTACTTATCAAAATTATTGTAAACATAATTATATACATAACACTATTCTAATTAAAAATAAAATTACATAAACTGTCATTTTCCTATTAATATCTAAATATCTATTCATCCCTTATACATTTTAGCATTATCACCTAAAATAATTTTTTGCACAAAAAAATATTTTTTATCAAAAATTATTATTCAATAATATTACTTACATCATTAATAAATTTAAAATATCTTAACTAATCATATAAGAAAAAAATTCTTTATTTTTATTAAATATTTTTTATAATCCGAAAATTATGTTTAATTTATTTTTAACTAATATCTTAATTCTTTTATATAAGAAAAAATTAATTTTAAAAATATAAAAATACATTTTTTAATAAAAATTAAAATTAATTCATAAAATTCATTCTATGCGTTCAAAAATTTATTAATTCTAATATATAAAATACAACTTATTTATTTCATTAATTTTTTTTAAATAAAACTATTTAAAAATTATCAAAAAAAATAAAAAATGATCAAAATTAAAGAAACTAATTACTTACTATTTAATATTTGAATCTTGTTATACAATTAAAAATAATATTTACATTACATTTATCTAACAAAAAATTAAATATATGTCACAACATAAAAATATTAATTAATAAAAAATTTTTAACATAGAAGAGACCAATTCTTCTCAAAAAATCAATTATCTATAATACATAAAAAATAAAAATAACTATTAAAAATAAAATTAATTATATAATACAAAATATATAATATACGCATAATAATTCTTATTTTATTTACTAAATTAATTAAGGTTAACATTATGTCTGATATAAAATTGTTTTCTGGTAATGCAATACCTAATCTGGCAAAATCCATTGCTAAACGCTTATATACCAATTTAAGTAACGCATCAGTAACAAGATTTAGCGATGGAGAAATAAGTGTGCAAATAAATGAAAATGTAAGAGGCAGTGATGTATTTATAATACAATCAACATGTGCTCCTACCAATGATAATTTAATGGAATTACTAGTTATGATAGACGCATTAAGACGCGCTTCTGCAGGTCGAATTACCAGTGTAATTCCTTATTTTGGATATGCCAGACAAGATCGTCGTGTTCGTTCTGCTAGAGTACCTATAACTGCAAAAGTAGTTGCTGATTTTTTATCTAGTACAGGAGTTGATCGCATTCTTACTGTCGACTTACATGCCGAACAAATTCAAGGTTTTTTTGACGTTCCTGTCGATAATGTTTTTGGAAGCTTGATTCTTTTAGAAGATATGTTAAAAATTAATTTTAAAAATCCCATAGTAGTTTCTCCAGATATTGGTGGTGTCATACGTGCTCGAGCGATAGCAAAGTTATTGTACGATACAGATATGGCTATTATAGATAAAAGAAGACCTAACACAAATATATCTCAAGTCATGCATGTCATTGGAGATGTATCTGATCGAGATTGTGTATTAGTAGATGACATGATAGATACTGGAGGAACTTTATATAAAGCAGCAGAAGCATTGAAAGAAAGAGGAGCTAAAAGAGTATTTGCTTATGCTACTCATCCTATTTTTTCTGGAATAGCAGAAAAAAATTTAAAAAATGCTGTCATTGATGAAGTTATTGTGTGTGATACTATACCTTTATCTGAAAAAATTAAATTATTGCCGCATGTAAGAACATTAACTTTATCTGGAATGTTGGCAGAAGCTATTCGTAGAATTAGTAATGAAGAATCAATATCTGAAATGTTTGAACATTAATGTTCCACCTTATATTTTTTATCAGTACATTAAAATTAATTATTATTTTAGTGTACTAAAAATAAGAAAAAACTATATATATTAAATACATTTATATATTTAAATTAATAACTCGAATAGCCTCCGAAACTAAATAAAATGATCCAAATATCAAAATCATATCTTCTTTCTTTACTTTTACATTAATAGAATACCAAGCTGACTTAAAATTTTCTAAAACATTAAAGTTTTTAGGTAAAATATTAGTTAATTGTGACATACTATTTATGCCTCTATCTCTATTTATCGGTATAAAATACCAATAATCTACCAATGATTCTAAATTTAAAATCATACCAGAAATATCTTTATCTTTTAAAACGCCCATAATTGCATAAATTTTACCAATACTTTTTATATTTTTTATTTTTTGTGATAAATGTAAGACAGCATGAGGATTATGAGCAACATCTAATATTACCTTAGGATCATTAGATAAAATTTGAAATCTTCCAGGTAATGTAATATTTTTAATAGTATCAATTATAACATTCTTATTTATATTAAATGGTGAATGAAATAAAGCTGTTAAAGCTGTTGAAACATTTTCTAAAGAAACTTTCGGATAAGGAAGATAATGTAAATTTATTTCATCAGAAAGATAATTCCAATTATTTTTTTCATAAGTTATCCACCAATCTAAATTAATTTTTTTTAAAATTGCTTCTTTTATTTTAATAACTTGTAAGAAACTATCAGGAATCTCTTTTTCTCCAACAATTATATATTTATTTTTCTTAGCAATATGTGCTTTTTCGTATCCAATATTAGATCTAGTAAAACCTAAATGAGAAATGTGATCAATTCCTATGTTCGTAATAACAGATATATCAGAATTTACGATATTTGTAGCATCTAATCTTCCTCCTAAACCTACCTCAAGTATTATTATATCTAATTTACATTTTTTAAATAATACTAATGCAGATAATGTAATAAACTCAAAATATGACAAAGATAATTTTTTTCTAAAACATTCTATTTCAAAAAATGCACACGTATGTTCAATATCACTTAAATATTTACCATTAATACGAATTCTTTCATGATATTTAAATAAATGAGGTGATGTATATAATCCCACACGATAACCAGAAGACAAAAATATACGTTCTAATATAAAACAAGTAGTCCCTTTCCCGTTTGTTCCACCAATAATAAAAACAAAAGAACAGAAATTTAATAAATCCATTTTTTTTGCTATAAAAAAACAATTTTCTAATCCACAATGATTATTTTTTATATTTAATTTTTTAACATATTTTAACCACATAGATAAAGATGTATTAATATGTAAAACATTCTTTTTTTTCATATTTTTGGTATCTATAATACTCATTTAGTATAATATAAAATCAAATAAACAATATTATTTTGATCTAAAATACATTAATTTTATTATCTTATTATACAAACATATCAGTATAAAATATTATATTCTCAAAATTTTAATATTACTTTTTTTTAAAAAACATTTTTTTTACTATGTAAAAAATATTTAAAAAAATACTTATGATTAAAAAAAAACCTATGATTATCATATAAAAATATTCTGAAATACATAAAAATTTTCCAAATAAAATTTTAAAACCAATAAATATTAATACAAATCCAATACCATATTTAATAAAATTAATTTCTGTTTCTAAAAAAGATAATAAAAAATACATAGAACGTAAATTAAATATAGATAATAAATTAGAAGTAATAATAATAAAAGGATCTGTAGTTATAGAAAATACAGCTGAAATACTATCTATAGCAAAAATAATATCACTTAGTTCAATTAAAATAGAAACTAGAAATAAAGGAGTAAAAAAAAATACACCATTTTCCCATAAAAAAAATTTATCTTTTTTTAACTCAGAGGTAATTCTTAATATTCTATAAATCCAAACTATCCTTCTATTTTTAGGTAAAATTACAGTATTATTATTTTTAAGAAATATCATTTTAACACCAGTATATAAAACAATAATACCAAAAACATAAAGTATCCAATTATATTTATACAAAAACCAATTTCCAAAAAAAATAATCATTATACGGAATACTGTTGCTCCTAATAAACCATACACCAGTACCTTACGATGATAAATTATTGGTATTGAAAAATGACGAAATAATAAAAACCATATTAAAATATTATCTACAGATAACAATTGCTCTAAAAAATAACTACTAAAAAAAGATAATGTTGTTACATTTGCAATATTAATATTAATATTTTTTTTTACAGAAAACCACAATATTATAGAAAATAAAAAAACAACACTCAACCATAATAAGGAAAATAAAATTGATGATTTTAAAGGCTTTTTAATAAATATTTTTGTCTTTTGTAATACTATCTCACTTAATATCATCACAATAGATAACATACTAAAAGTTATCCAAAGAAACGGTGTTCCTATAGTATGCATACTATACCAATCTCTTTAATTAAAAATTAAAATTATTAACAATAACATTACTAAAAAAATATTTATGATATATTTGTCAAATATAATAATAGCTATTTATAAACATAAAATACATATTTTTATTGAAAAAATTAATTTTCTTATAAAAAAATCAATAATATTTAATTTTATTAGAAATAAAAAACAATTTACACAATTTTATAAAAATTACCTTATTAATTGAAGTAAATCTATTAAATATTCTGGAAATAAACCAAAAAATATCACTGTTAAAGATGACATTAATATTAATATATTATCAAATTTATTTTTCAAAAAATTCTCAACATTGTATTTATGATCTTTCAATGGTGTTAAATAAAAATTAATAATTATTCGTAAATAATAATAAAATCCTATAATACTACCTAATAAAAAACCAAATCCTAATAGTAAAGATTTTTCATGTACAATTAATAAAATTAAATAAAACTTACCAATAAAACCAATGCTCATGGGAAATCCTGCAAAAGAAAGCATCATTATTGTAAAAAAAATAGTAATAACAGGATTTTTCCAAAATAAACCACGATAAAAATTTAAAACATCCGTATCATGACATGCATAATGTATCGAAAATTGATTTAACAAACCTAATACAGTAAAATTAGTCAATATATAACCTATAAAAATAATACTTATTGCTTCTTCAGAAATATGTTGATCATTAATTAATATTAATCCTATTAATACATATCCCAAATGAGATATAGATGAATATGCTAATAATCTTTTTAATTTATTTTGGAATAAAGCCATTAGATTACCAAAAAAAATAGAAAGAAATGATAATATTTCCAAAATAAAATATAATACTGTAATTTCTTTAACAGGAACATACATAAAAAATCTACTTAATATACTAAAAGTAGCAATTTTACTAACAGTAGAAAGAAAAAATATAGATGTATAAGACATTCCTTCATACACATCTGAGGTCCATAAATGAAAAGGTATTATGGATAATTTAAAAATAAATGAAATTAAAATTAAACTAAAACCAAATAATAATACTATATTAGTCTCACGTAAAACATGTAAATTAAGATAATTTCCTAATGAAAAAAAACTGAGATTACCTGATATAGAATATATAAAAGCCATTCCAAATAATAAAAAAGAAGATACAAAAGCAGACAATATAGCATATTTTACAACAGATTCTAATATTTTTTTTTGACAATATTCATAACCAATTAACCCTAACATAGGCAAAGTCATCAATTCGATACTAATAAATAAACTGGCCATATGATTAGAAATAACCAAACTTATACTACCCAAAGTAGAAAATAATAAAAAAAGATAAAATTCCTCTTTATTTAAAAATTTACTTAATAAATAAGGATAAGCTAAAAAAACAGATAATAAAGTAGAAAAAAGAATCATTCCAATATACAAAATAGATACTTTATTAATATAAAATAATATACTGATATCAATTGGAACTACTTGATAAACAAAATATAAAGATATTATTGATGCTAATAAACTAATTATACTAATAATATAAATTATAAAATGATTCCGCTTACATGAAATAAAAAACAGTAATATCATTACTGTTGATAGCAAAATTAAAAAAGGAATTAATCCTATTAATTGCTGAATATTTATCATCATTATAAAAAACCGTTTAATTAAATAGAAAAAATACTAAAAATTATATAGTGACAAGTACACAGTATCTAAAACAATTTGAGGGAATAAACCTAATAAAATTAACATTAACATCAAACAAAAAATTATAAAAAATTCTCTGTATGTCATATGATTAATTTTAAATGTCTTTGTTGATATTCCGTAATAAGTACGTTGTATCATTTTTAAAGAGTAAATAGAAGAAAAAATAAAAATCAAAATAGATATACTTGAAAATAAAGGAGAAAAATTAAAAAGACCCATCAAAATCAAAAATTCACCTACAAAATTTCCTGTACCAGGCATACCTATATTAGCTATAGAAAAAAATAAAGAAAAAGCAGGTATCCATTTTATTTTTAACCATAATCCTCCCATTTTATTCATATCCCTGGTATAAACACGTTCATATAATTGACCTATCAAGACAAATAATGCAGCCGTAGATACTCCATGTGCTAACATTTGTACTACAGCCCCTTCATAAGCAATTCTATTATTAGCATAAATAGAAATTAAGATAAATCCCATATTAGAAATAGATCCGTAAGCAACTAATTTCTTTATATCATCTTGAGAAAAAGCCATCCATGCACTATAAAAAATAGTAAAAATTCCCAAATACATTACAAATGTAGAAAAAGTAAAAGAAGCTTGTGGAAAAAGAGAAATAGAAAATCGTAATAAACCATATGCTGCCGTCTTCAATAAAATACCAGATAAATCAACAGAACCAGCTGTTGGTGCATAAGCGTGAAAATCTGGTAACCAATTATGAAACGGTACTATGGGCATTTTTACTGCAAAAGCTAAAAAAAAACATAACATTAAAAAAAATTCTAATTCTGCATTCATTGGAGTATTTAATAATAAATTATAATTAAAAGTCCAAATGTTCGAAATATAATAATGCGCAAAAACCAAAGATATAATACCAATTAACATTATCAATCCAGAAAATTGAGAATAAAGAAAAAATTTATTCGCTACTTTCACACAATCATGACTATATTTTTCTCTGTGACCCCATAATGTTACCAAAAAATACATAGGAACCGACATTATTTCCCAAAAAAAGAAAAATAAAAACAAATCAATAGCTAAAAAAACACCCAACACTGATCCTAATAACCATATTAAATGAAAATAAAATAAACCTTGATGTCTTTTAATTTCATTCCAGGAACATAAAACAGATATAATTCCTAAAAAACTTGTCAAAAAAACCATTAAAATAGATAATCCATCAATTCCTAAATGAAAATCGATACCAAATTTTGGAATCCAAGGAACTAAAAATTCAGAAATCCAAGATTTTGACAATAATATTTTTTTGGGAACTAAAAAAAAACTATTTAACCAAATTTGCAATGTAAATATTAGTGTTATTCCCATTGTAATTAATGCAATCCAACGTGGCAATTGAATACTAAAACGTTCCGATTGCCAACATAATACAGCACCAAAAAAAGGGACTATAATTAATAATAAAAGAAACATGTTAATTATTTTCCTATGCTTTTTATCTTAAGTATTTGTTTATTAAGTTTAATAAATATTATCATTCATATTTAGTAAAAAAATATAAAATGATATCGGAAAAAAATTAATATTGAAACCAAAATAACTGTTGTACCCATAATTATTGATGTCACATACCAACGCAAATAACCATTAACAGTAATTAATAATTTTTTATTAAAAAAAATTAAAACATTTACAGGAATATTTATTATATATTTACATGGATCATATGATAATAAATTAGATATTATTAAATATAACTTTGTAAAAAATAAATAATATAAATAATCAAAATATAATCCTTTCAAACAAAAATTATAAAAAAAACTAATTAATTTAGTACTTATCAAAAATAAAATAATTTTATTCCTTGTAATCCATATGTTATATGCAATCCAAATACCAATGATTGTTGATATACTAGAATAACACTCTAATGCTAATTTATCAGATTCTAAAAAACTATGTGTAAAAAAAACATTGGATAAAGGCAATACTATTAAAGAACTTATAAACGTGGAAAATATTCCTAATATTATTAATGGAATTCTGAAACTTAAAGATTTATTATTAACAACAATAATAGTCTTTCTACCATGAAAAACTAAAAAAATAATCTTACATGTATATATAGCAGTTAAAAACGTTCCTATTAATGCCATTAATAAAAAATAAAAATTTTGATATCTATATATTTCTAATAAAATAGAACCTTTACTATAAAATCCTGCACTAATAATAGGAAAACCAATTAACGAACTTCCTCCAAGTAAAAAACATGCATATTCAAAAAATAATTTTTTATGTAAACCACCCATTTTAAAAATGTTTTTTTCATTATTACAAGACAAAATAATCGATCCTGCAGAAAGAAATAACAACGCTTTAAATATAGCATGCACTACTAAATGAAAAATAACAGCATACCAAGCTTGCACTCCTAATCCTAAAAACATATAACCAATTTGACTCATAGTAGAATAAGCTAATATACATTTAACATTTTTTTGTACTAAAGCAGACATACTTGCAATTAATATTGTAACTATACCTATAACAGATAAAAAATTTAATATTTCAGGAGTTAGAATAAATAAACCATGTATTCTACATATTAAATATATTCCTGCTGTCACCATAGTAGCAGCATGAATTAAAGCTGAAACAGGAGTTGGTCCTACCATAGCATCAGTTAACCAAGTATGCATTGGTACTTGTGCTGATTTTCCTAATGCCCCTATCATCATACAAACTGTTATCCATTTTAAAGACTCGTTATGTAATATCAAAAAACTATTTTCTGATATCAATTCTAAATCAGAAAAACTTAAAGAACCAAATTTTTGATAAACTAAAAAAAAAGCAAATAATAAAAATAAATCCCCAATACGAGTAATAATAAATGCTTTTATTGCAGAAAAACAATTTTTTACTTCTGTAAAATAAAAACCAATTAATAAATAAGAACATAATCCTACTAATTCCCAACCAAAAAACATAAGAATTAAATTATCAGATAAAATCAACAATAACATACTGGCAATAAAAAAATTTATATACGAAAAAAAACGAGAAAAACCTTCTGAATTTCTCATATATTCATTAGAATAAATACTAATTAAGAACCCAATACAAGTAATCATAACCAACATTGTTATAGATAATCCATCTAATAACAAATTAAAATCTACAAAAAACTTTTCAATATGAATCCAATGCCATAATTTGTATAGAATAACTTTACTATCTTTACATTTTAAAAATATATTTACAACATAGAACGTTATCAACGTTGAAAAAGCAATTGAAGAAATTCCTATCCATGCTATGTACTTTTTAGTTAAAAATTGATTAAAAAAAGATATTAACAAAAAACCAAGTAATGGAAATAAAATAACAAGATAAATAATACTCATCTTCATATCCTATTAAGTAGATCAATATCTAATGTTTTATGACGTCTGTACAATTGCAATAATAATGCCAAACCTATACTAGCTTCTGATGCAGCAACAGTTATAATTAAAATATACATTATTTGTCCGTCAGCTTGTCCCCAATAACTGCCAATAACTATAAAAGCCAACGCTACTGCATTCATCATAATTTCTAAACCTATTAACATAAATAAAATATTACGACGAACAACAACAGCAACAGTACCTAGTATGAATAAAATAGAAGATAAAACCAATCCATGAAAAATAGACACCATAACAATATTCCTTACAATGTGTTAAATAAAATTTATTCTTTTATTTTTTCTTTTCCAAAATGGAATACTACCACTAATGCACTCAATAATAATATCGATGACAATTCAACAATAAATACATAAGGACCAAATAAACTTATGCCTACCATTTTTGTATTAATTAATGTATTAAAAACATTAAGATCATCAATAAATGATAATCCGTAAATTATAGTTATAAAAAAAAACAAAAATAAAATACTAATTTTGATCCAATTAACTTCCTTTAACCATTTTTTTTCCTGTTTTTCCATAACTGTACCAAGATTTAATAACATCAAAACAAAAATAAACAATACCATTATGGCTCCAGCATAAATAATAATTTCTAAAACAGCTGCAAAAATACCTCCTAATATAAAAAAGATACCTGAAATGGATAAAAGAGAAATAATAAAGTAAATCAAAGCATATACTGGATTTGAATGTAATATTACAAATATAGTAGAAACAATTGATATAATTCCCAAAATATAAAACACCAATTCCACCATAATTGTCTCCTTAAGGTAATAATGTCTTTACATCAATAGGTTTATCTTCATATTTTAAATCACCAGGATTTTTTCCTGTAACAGAAACACCAGTAAATTTATAAAAATTATAATCAGGATATTTACCTTGACCTGAAATTAGTAAATCTTCTTTCTCATAAACTAAATCTTGTCTTTTAAATTCTCCTAATTCAAAATCGGTACTTAATTGAATAGCAGAAGTAGGACAAGCTTCTTCACATAATCCACAAAAAATACATCTAGAAAAATTAATCCGAAAAAATTTTGGATACCAACGTTGATTATCCATTTTAGATTTTTTTAATGAAATACAATCAACAGGACAAACAACAGAACATAAATTGCAGGCAACACAACGTTCTTCACCATCTGTATTCCTGGTTAAAATAATTCTTCCTCTATATCTAGGTGATATATGTATTTTTTCGTCAGGATACATTCTTGTCTCTTTTTTATAAAAAATTCGAATACCTATTAACCAAATACTACGTATTTGGCTAAAAAAACCAAAAAAAATGTCTTTTAAAGTCATATGTTTAAGAAATATCCTTAAGAATTAAAATAACAACAAAATAAAACCAGTAAATAGCAAATTTATTAATGTCACAGGAAAACAAAATTTCCATCCAAATAACATTACTTTATCATACCTAGGTCTAGGTAAAGCTGCTCTTATTAGTATGAACAAAAAAACAAAAAAAATAGTTTTAATAATAAACCAAAAATAAAAAGGTAACCAAGGACCATACCAACCACCGAAAAACATGATAGTCATTAAACTAGATATAGTAATGATAGAAATATACTGACCAATAAAAAATAAACCAAATTTCATACCTGAATATTCTATATGATAACCATCTGCCAATTCCTGTTCAGATTCTGGTTGATCAAAAGGATGTCTATGACACAATGCTAATCCCGATATAAAAAAAGTCAAAAAACCAAAAAATTGCGGTATTATATTCCATAAATGAGATTGATTATTAACAATATCTATCAAATTAAAAGAACCCGCTTTAGCAACTACCCCCATTAATGATAAACCTAAAAATACTTCATAACTTAATGTTTGAGCAACTGCCCGTATAGCACCTAACAAAGCATATTTATTATGACTAGCCCAACCAGCAAATAAAATAGAATATATTGATAAAGCTGACATCATTAAAAAAAATAAAACACCAATATCTAAATTAATAATGAAAAAATTAGGAGAAATTGGAACTATCGCCATGACCAATAAAAACGATATAAAAGATATTACAGGTGCTAAAATGAAAATCCAACGATCACTAAAGATAGGAATCCAATCTTCTTTAAAAATCATTTTGATCATATCTGCAAATATCTGTAATGAACCAAAATAACCTACTCGATTAGGACCATATCTATTTTGAAACCAAGCTAACCACTTTCTTTCTATCAAAGTTAAATAGGCAGCAGAAAATACCAATGTAAATAACATAAAAAAAGATTTTAAAATAGATAATACTAAATATGTTGAAAAAAAATAAGAGAAAATCATTCTAATATCTCCCGAATTTTTTTAATTTTTTTTCCAGCAAGAATCAAAGGAAAACCTGACATACCCAATGGCAAACCAATTTGACCAGGTGATAATTTATTTGAAATACGAATTTTTATATGAAATTTTTCTCCCAAACAAAAAAATTCTATGTAAGAATCTGTCTTAAAAAAGTTATCTTTAGCATCTAATATTCCAATGATACCAAAAGGCACAGGTATTTTTTTTTCTAATACCGGTGTATTTTGAGTAATTTCTTCTGTTCCAAATAAAAAATAATACGGAACGATACGATAATTATTTTTATATCTATTAACATTAGGAATAACCTTAAAAAAATTAATCTTACTTCTTTTTTTATTTCTAAATAAACAAAACCCAGAATCACCATGTAATAAACTACCGTTAATTTTATTCTGAAATTTGTTCCACGCTTGTGGAGAATTCCAACCTGGACTCCAAGCAAAAGGAATATAGGAAGAATATTTATATGATTGTTGACTCCCTTCCATGGAAAAAGAAAACATTGAATCAAAATCTTGAGGTTGTCTTGGTTCATGAACGCTAATATCAGCACGCAATGCAGTACGACCACTAGAACGATGCGGAGAACGAGCTATTTTTTGACCAAAAATACGAAAAGAAGATTGTGGTAAAAAACTTTTTATATCTTTAAAATCAGGAATATTCAGAATAATATCATCAATAATATCATCAATATTATTCCAAACAGAATTATCTTTTTTAATTCGCATAGATATAGAATACAACCATCTCCAACTTTCTAATTTACCTATTTCATTATCATAAAATTTTGGATCATAAACTTTAAAAAAACGTTGAACCCGACCCTCATAATTAATAACTGTACCTGAACTTTCAAAAAAATTTGCCGCAGAAAGAAATAATTTTCTATTATGAATTATATTATTAGATTTATAATCTATAACTATAATATTACGCACACAGTTAAAAATTAAATGTAACTGTTCTTTTAATAATGATCTATGTAAATCATTTTCTAAAATAACAATAGCATCGTATTTTTTGTCATTAATATGATCCAATGCTTGATTTAAAGAGATTCCTTTCATTAAACCAACACCTATACTATTACTACCAGACGTGATTAAACTAAGACCGACATTTTTATCTAACTTTTTTAAAGCTAAAGCAATATTAAAAGAAGCTTTAATTAAATCAACATTACGAGAATGTGATCCAGAAATAATTAAAGATTTTTTACTATTTAATAATGCTTTAACAATAATTGATTTCTGATGTAAAAATGTCTTATTAAAATTAACAGGCATAGGAATTTCTTTGTTTATTCCATTAGCAATAGCACCTGCTAAAGATATCTGATCATCAACCGATGCAACATAACTCCATGTAGATAAATCATCTAATCCAGTTTGATCCACGTTAGTAATAAACAAATTATTTTTCATATTTTGAGATATATTCAATAATCCCTGACTATGCCATTTTGGAATATTTTTAAGTTTAGCAATTTTAAATACTTTTGATTTTACGGCCTGTCTAACTGATAAAGCCATTCTAGGAGCGACCTGAGTTAAATCTTCTCCTAATATTAAAATAACGTCGTAAGTTTCTATCTCACATAAAGTCGGTATATAAATTCCACTATTTTTTAAAATATCAACAATTAATTCTATACAATCTTGCTCATCTGACAAAAATCCTGTAGAAAAATTTTCGTTCCCAACCATTTCTTTTAAAGCAAAATTACTTTCTATACTTGCTCTATAAGAACCAATTCCTAATATTTTATTAGATTTCATTAATAAATCAGTTGCTTTTAAAATAGCTTGAGAATCATTTAAAAATAAGATTTGATCTTTTTTTTGATAATAAGATTTTATCGGTCGATTAGTGATATTAGAATAACCATAACCAAAACGACCTAAATCACAAATCAAATAACGATTAATCGCACCATGATATCGATTCTCAATCCTACATATTTCACCATAACGTTCTCCAACACTAATATTACAACCAATGCTACAATAATTACAAACACTGGGAGCGTACTGCATATCCCATTTTCTATGATAGTGTTCAGAATAAGTTTTATCGGTAAATACACCTGTAGGACATATTTCAACTAGATTACCAGAATGTTCATTTTCTAATGAACCATCTTTTAACCTCCCAAAATAAATATTATTACTTGTACCATATACTCCCAAATCTTTTCCATCTGCATAATCTTTATAATACCGTATACAACGATAACAACCTATACAACGATTCATTTCATGAGATATAAAAGGTCCTAAATATTGATTTTTATGTGTCCTTTTAGTAAAACGATAACGACGTAAACTATGTCCCGTCATCACTGTCATATCTTGTAAATGACAGTTTCCTCCTTCTTCACATACAGGACAATCATGAGGATGATTAGTCATTAATAATTCTATTATTCCCTTACGAAAAGCTATCGATTCAATATCTTTAGTAGAAATAATTGTTCCATCTAAAGCAGGAGTCATACAAGATATGATTAAATTTCCTTTTTCTGAATTTAAAGTATCATATTTTGTAACTGCACATTGACGACATGATCCAACGCTACCCAAAATTGGATGCCAACAGAAATAAGGAATATTTATACCCAACGATAAACATGCATGTAATAAATTATCAGATGCATCTACATTATACTTTTCACCATCAACATAAATTTTAGCCATTAAAGAATCCAATTTAAAATTAAAATTGCGCAAAAAAATAAATTACAATTTCCTCTTATTAAAAAAATCCAAAAATATTATTTTAATTATCACCTTTCCATATATTATTATTTTTTTTATTTCTATTTAATCCATTTTCAAAATCCGATCTAAAATATTTTATAGCACTTTGCAAAGGAGAAACTGCTCCTGGAGCATGAGCGCAAAATGTTTTTCCAGGACCCATTTTTTTACAAAGATCTTCTAATACTTCTATATCATCAATACTACCGTTCTTTTTTTCTAATGCTTGTAAAATTTTTACTACCCATGGTAAACCATCTCGACACGGAGTACATAATCCACATGATTCTCGTGAAAAAAAATTTTCTAAATTTAAAACTACAGAAACCATATTAATAGTATTATCAACAGCCATAGCTAATCCTGTTCCCAAACGACTTCCTATACTGTTAAAACTAGAAAAATCCATTTTAATATCCAAATGTTCTTCAGTTAAAAAACCTGTACTTGCACCACCTGGCTGCCATGCTTTTAATTTTAAACCGCTCTGCATTCCACCTGCATAATTATATAATAGTTCTCTAGCTGTGATACCGAAAGGTAATTCCCATAAACCTGAATTATTTACTTTCCCAGAAAAACCCATTATTTTCGTACCAGTATCATCACTATTTGATAAATTTTTGTACCATTGTGTACCATGCAAAACAATAGATGGAATATTAGATAATGTCTCTACATTATTAATACAAGTCGGTTTACCCCATAAACCCACTGTAGCAGGAAACGGTGGTTTAGCTCTTGGATTTGCTCTTTTACCTTCTAACGAATTAATTAATGCTGTTTCTTCACCACAAATATAACGACCTGCTCCACTATGTAAAATAATTTCTAAATCAATTCCACTATCTAAAATATTTTTCCCTAAAAAACCCGCTTGATTAGCTTCATAAATAGCTTTATGCAAAATCTTTTCTGCTAAAAAATACTCTCCACGTAAAAATATATAAGCACGTTTAACTTGTAGAGCAAAAGCTCCAAGTAATATTCCTTCTATTAACTGATGAGGTATATATTCCATTAAAAATTTATCTTTATAAGTTCCAGGCTCCATTTCATCAGCATTACATATCAAATAACGATTTTCCAAACCTATATTTTCAGACATTAAACTCCATTTCACTCCTGTCAAAAAACCAGCACCTCCTCGACCTTTAAGTCCAGAATCTTTAACTAAATTAATAATTTCTATTGGAAGAAAATTATTAAATACTTTTTCTACAGATTTATATCCATTTTTATTCCTATATTCCTTAAACCAAACAGTATCTCTTTTACCGTTAATCCACCAAGTTAAAGGATGTGTTTCAGCTGTATGTAATTTTTTTTTCATTTATACTTATCTAATAAAGTTAAAATTTTAGTTTTTTTTAAATTAAAATATACATCTTCATTAATCATTATAACAGGACCCTGATCACAATTACCTAAGCAACAAGTAGGTAACAAAGTAAATAATCCGTCTTTAGTGGTTTCTCCTGATTTAATTTTTAGAAAATCCTCTAACACATCTCGAATACCTTTATATCCATTTATAAAGCAAACGATGCTATCGCAATACCTTATAATATTACAACCCACTGGTTGACGAAATATTTGATTATAAAAAGTAGCAACTTCCTCAACATCTACAGCTGAAATACCTAATACGTTAGATATAGCTATAATAGCTTCATCAGAAATCCATGATCTTTTTTTTTGAACAATTTTTAAAGCTTCTATAGATACAGCACGAGAATTTTCGTAATTTCTAATTTTATTTTTTATCTCATTTTTTTCAAAATCAGTTAATTTAAATTCAATATTAACCGAACATGTTTTTATTATTTTATTTATCACCATTTAACGATCCACGTCTGACATTACAAAATCAATACTACCTAAATAAACAATTAAATCTGATATTAAACTACCTCGAATAACTGAAGGTATTTGTTGCAAATGAGGAAAACTAGGTGTACGAATTCTTGTACGATAACTCATAGTTCCTCCATCACTAATTAAATAGTAACTATTTATTCCCTTAGTAGCTTCTATCATTTGAAAACTTTCATTAGGAGGTATAACTGGTCCCCAAGACATCTGCAAAAAATGAGTTATCATTGTTTCAATATGTTGCAGTACTCGATCTTTAGGTGGAGGAGTAGTTAAAGGATGTTCTGATTTAAAAGGTCCGGATGGCATATTATTTAAACATTGTTTTAAAATACATAAACTTTGTTTGATTTCTTCTACTTTTAACATTATACGAGAATAACAATCACTAACACCATCTCCAATTGGAATATCAAAATCGAAATTTTCATAACCCGAATAAGGTCTATTTTTCCTTATATCAAAACTTATCCCAGTAGCTCTTAAACCAGCACCTGTAACTCCCCAATCTAAAGCTTCTTTTTTACCATAGGCAGCAATTCCTTTGGTTCTACTCACTAAAATTTTATTTTTTAACGCAGAATATACATAAATATCGAGTCGTTTTGGCATCCAATCTAAAAAATCTCTTAATAATTTATTCCATCCAAGAGGTAAATCACTCGCTATTCCCCCAATTCTAAACCATGCAGGATGCATTCTTGCACCTGTAATAGATTCTACTAAATCATAAATTTTTTGACGATCAGTAAAAGCAAGAAAAACAGGAGTCATCGAACCAACATCTTGAATAAATGTAGATATACATAATAAATGACTATTGATGCGAAATAACTCAGATAACATTACACGAATTACTTCTACTCTGCTTGATACCGTAATACCTGCTAATTTTTCTACAGCTAAAACATAAGGCATTTCATTAACGCAACCACCAAGATATTCTATACGATCAGTATATGGAATATAACTATGCCAAGACTGACGTTCTGCTATTTTTTCTGCACCTCGATGGTGGTATCCTATATCCGGCATACAATCAACAATTTCTTCACCATCTAATTGTAAAATAATTCTAAATGCACCATGAGCAGAAGGGTGATTTGGTCCTAAATTTAAAAACATATAATTAACATTAGAATCTTTTTTTTTCATTCCCCATACTTCTGGATTAAAATTTAAATCTTCCATCGCCGAATCTTCTTTTTGTCTTGTCAAAAAAAATGGATCAAATTCTGTTGCTCTAGCTGGATAATCTTTCCTTAATGGATAACCTTTCCAAGATTTTGGCATAATAATACGTGTTAAATTTGGATGATTATTAAATGTGATACCAAACATCTCCCATGTCTCTCTTTCATACCAATTAGCATTAAAAAAAACAGTAGTAATTGTCGATACATTTAAATCATTACAGAATAATGGAATTTTTAAAACAATATCACTATTTCTTTCTATAGAAATAAAATGATAAAAAACTGAAAACTCAGCATCAGGCAAATTCTTTCGATTTAAACGAAGACGTTCATCTACACCATGTAAATCAAAAAGAAAGTTATAAGATTTAGATACACAATACAAAAATTTTACTATATCTAATATTAAATTTTTATCTATCCATATGACAGGAAAATCCATTTTTGTATATTGAATAAAAAAAGAATTATCACCAAAATTATTTTTTAATTCTTGAATAATCGGATCATTAAAATTATTTTTATTTTTACATTTTTTATATATAATTTTACTCATACTTGCTTCTATATAATGTATTTACTAATTTTTTAAAATTATTTTTTTTATATAATTGTACTTCTAAATGGTATAAAACAAGATTTTAATCATGCAAGAAATCTAATAAAATAAACTCAAATAAAATACTTTTAGATAATTACATATTTTATAAAAATTAAATCTCTTCAGATACAGAAATATTTTTTACATTTATTTTTTTTGTTCTTTTCCTTTCTTTTTCTGATTTCATATTAGCCCGATATATACCTTGATCTTTTACTATCCATGACAATGGACGACGTTCTTTATCAATTGATTCTTGTAATAACATTAATCCCTGTATGTACGCTTCAGGTCTAGGAGGACATCCAGGAATATATACGTCCACAGGTAAAAATTTATCCACCCCTTGTATTACAGAATAAACATCATACATACCTCCTGAATTAGCACAAGCACCCATAGAAATTACCCATTTCGGTTCTAACATTTGATCATATAATCTCTGAATAACTGGTGCCATTTTAATAAAAGGGGTCCCAGCAATAACCATAAAATCAGCTTGTCTAGGAGATGCCCGCAATACTTCTGAACCAAAACGAGCAATATCATGAACAGAAGTAAAAGCACTAACCATTTCTACATAACAACAAGATAAACCAAAGTTATAAGGCCACAACGAATTTTTTCTACCCCAATTTACCAAACCATGTAATACTTTTTTTAAAGTTCCCATATATACATTTTTATATATATATTTTTCGAAAGGATTAGAAACTATTTTTTGATCCTGTTCAGGATATTTTTTACCTTTACGATTAATATTTACGCGAGTCAAAGTATAATCCATTTTAATCCTATATTTATAATTTTTAAAATTAAAAACCCTATTATTTTTTAATTATTGTTTGGCACCCAATTTAATACATTCTCTTTTATCAAATAAAATAATCCTAACAATAAGGAACATACAAACATAATAATTTCCATAAAACCAATCCATCCTATTTCATATATACCAATAGTCCACACATATAAGTACAATGCTTCTACATCAAAAATAACAAACAACATTGCAACAAGATAAAATTTAATAGAAAAAGGAAAAGAACAATCTCCTACAGCATTTATACCAGACTCAAAAGGAATATGTTTATTTCTAGAAAATGATTTTCCTCCGCATAACCAACCTAAAAATAACATAAAAAAACAAATACCAAATCCACCCAAAATAAAAAAAGAAAAAGCCCAATATTGAGTAAAAAAACTAATATTTTCTGACATTATTTTATCTCAAATAAAATTTTTAAAATGAAATCAAATTAATAAATATTAAATTGTTTATAGTAATATACATTTATTATCATTATGTTTATATAAAAATATATTCTTAAAAATTTAAATAAATTTAAAATATTTCATATACTTTTAATAATTACCTAAAAGTAACATTTTTAACATAAAAAAGAATTTTATCTGTAAAGTACAAAGTACTGATAAAAATAAAATTAATCAAAATGTTTATTACTACTAAATATGTTTGTATTTTAAAATATTTAAATTAATAGATATTTTTTTATGCAACACATTTCACAATAAAATACTAACATAAAACCCTCTTAATTTGGATTTTTTAAAACTTATATTTTGTTCAAGAAAACAATAACAAAACTGAAAGAAGATAATTATTTTTAACACACACCTTGATGATAGAGAAAGCGCCCCCATACTAACTAATATTCGCAAACATAATTTTTAAAATTTATAAACCTGTTTGACGGGTTAAAGAAAAGAGTTATATAACAGTTGAATAACCCAATTTATCAAAATATTTAAATGGGAGATTTTAATGGGTAAAATTATTGGTATTGACTTGGGCACAACTAACTCTTGTGTTGCTATTATGGATGGCAACAAAGCACGAGTTTTAGAAAATGCAGAAGGAGATCGTACTACTCCTTCAATTATTGCATATACCCAAGACGAAGAAATTCTAGTAGGTCAACCTGCTAAACGTCAAGCTATCACTAATCCAAAAAATACATTATTTGCTATAAAACGTTTAATAGGAAGAAGATTTCAAGATGAAGAAGTACAACGTGATATTAAAATTATGCCTTTCAAAATTATTAAGTCGGATAATGGTGATGCATGGCTAAATGTAAAAAATAAAAAAATGGCACCACCTCAAATATCTGCAGAAGTCTTAAAAAAAATGAAAAAAACTGCAGAAGATTATCTAGGAGAAAAAGTTACAGAAGCTGTAATTACAGTACCTGCATACTTTAATGACGCACAAAGACAAGCAACAAAAGATGCTGGAAGAATTGCAGGTCTAGAAGTAAAAAGAATTATTAATGAACCAACAGCAGCAGCTCTTGCTTATGGATTAGATAAAAGTAAAGGGAATAAGACTATTGCTGTTTATGATTTGGGAGGAGGAACTTTTGATATTTCTATAATTGAAATAGACGAAGTAGATAAAGAAAAAACATTTGAAGTACTGGCTACCAATGGTGATACTCACCTTGGAGGAGAAGATTTTGATAGTCGACTAATTAATTATTTAGTTGGAGAATTTAAAAAAGAACAAACTATTGATTTAAGAAATGATCCTCTAGCCATGCAACGGTTGAAAGAAGCTGCAGAAAAAGCAAAAATAGAACTATCTTCAGCACAACAGACTGATGTTAACTTACCTTACATTACTGCCGATTCGTTAGGACCAAAACATTTAAATATTAAAGTTACTCGTTCCAAACTAGAATCGTTAGTAGAAGATTTAGTAACACGTTCTATTTCACCATTAAAAGTAGCACTAAAAGACGCTAACTTAAACGTATCAGATATACACGATGTTATCTTGGTTGGTGGTCAAACTAGAATGCCTATGGTACAAAAAAAAGTTGCTGATTTTTTCGGAAAAGAACCTAGAAAAGATGTTAATCCCGATGAAGCAGTGGCTGTTGGTGCAGCTGTACAAGGTGGTGTTTTATCTGGAGATGTAAAAGACGTATTATTATTAGATGTCACTCCATTGTCACTAGGAATTGAAACTATGGGTGGTATAATGACATCATTAATAAGTAAAAACACAACGGTACCAACAAAACATAGTCAAGTGTTCTCTACAGCAGAAGATAATCAATCAGCGGTTACTATTCATGTTCTACAGGGAGAAAGAAAAAGGGCAAAAGATAATAAATCATTAGGACAATTTAATTTAGATGGAATACAACCAGCTCCTCGAGGAATGCCCCAAATTGAAGTTACTTTTGATATAGATGCTGACGGTATTCTACACGTTTCTGCAAAAGATAAAAATACAGGAAAAGAACAAAAAATTGCCATCAAAGCTTCTTCTGGTTTAAATGAATCAGAAATAAAAAAGATGATTTCCGATGCTGAAGCAAATACCGAAATAGATCGCAAATTTGAAGAATTAATTCAAACTAGAAATCAAGGAGATCAAATTTCACATAGTGTAAAAAAACAACTATCTGAGAACAAAGACAAACTTGATGAAAAAAATAAAAAAGAAATTCAAAAATCATTAGATCAATTGGATCAAGCATTACAAAAAGAAGATAAATCAGAAATAGAAAATAAAATACAAAAGGTTTTAGAAATTTCTTCAAAATTTATGGAAAAAAATCAAAAAAAACCACAAACAAATCAATCTAATACTAATCATGATTCTTCGAATAAAAAAACAGAAAATGTTGTAGATGCGGAATTCGAAGAAATAAAAGATCCTAAAAAATAGCATCCTCTATTACCTAACCATAGGATATCAATTAAATAATAAATTACCACGGGCATAGGAAAAACCTACGCCCGTTCATGTATGTTACAATCAGGAAATTAAGCATGGCAAAAAAAGATTACTATCAAGTTTTAGGAGTCAATAATTCATCTGAAGAACGTGATATTAAAAAAGCATACAAAAGACTAGCAATGAAATATCATCCTGATCGAAATCAAGGAGATAAAAATGCCGAAAAAAAATTTAAAGAAATTAAAGAAGCTTACGAAATATTAACCGATTCAAAAAAAAGAGCTGCCTATGACCAATATGGTCATGCTGCTTTTGAACAAGGAACCTCGTCTAATTCATTTCACCATAGTTTTAGTACTACAGCAGATTTTGGAGATATTTTTGGTGATGTATTTGGCGATATATTTGGAAATGGTAGAAAACAAAGAGCAAGACAAGGATCAGATTTAAGATACGATATGGAATTAACATTAGAAGAAGCAGTTCGTGGAATAACAAAAAAAATAAAAATTCCTAGTTTACAAAGATGTAATATTTGTCATGGTAGCGGTTCTAAATTAGGATCTTCATCACAAAATTGTCCTTCTTGTCGTGGTAAAGGACAAATACATATTAGAAAAGGTTTTTTTACTGTTCAACAAAGTTGTTCCACTTGCCAAGGTAGCGGTTCTATTATAAAAAGTCCTTGCCACTGCTGTCGTGGTACAGGTCGAATTGAAAAAGAAAAAATATTATCAGTAAAAATTCCTTCAGGAATAGATACTAACGATCAAATTCGTCTGAATAATGAAGGTGAAGCTGGATCTAATGGAGCAAGCTCAGGAGATTTATATGTTCAAATTACAGTAAAAAAACATCCTATTTTTGAAAGAGAAGCTAACAATTTATATTGCGAAGTTCCTATTAATTTTTCTATGGCAGCATTAGGAGGAGAAATAGAAGTTCCTACTTTAGATGGAAGAGTTAAACTAAAAATACCGAATGAAACACAATCAGGAAAATTATTTCGTATTAGAGGAAGAGGAGTAAAATCTGTACGAAGTAGTACTCAAGGAGATTTACTGTGTCGCGTTGTTGTAGAAACTCCTGTAAATTTAAATGCTCAACAAAGAAATTTATTATATGAATTAGGAGAAAGTTTCGGAGGTTTTAAAGGAGAACGTAATAGTCCCAAATCAAAAAGATTTTTTGATGGTGTAAAAAGATTTTTTGATGAGTTAAGGGGATATTAAATAATAAAGAATTGCTTCCATACCAAAATGGAAGCAATTCTTTTTTTTAAAAATAAAGAATATCAAATTAGTTTTCTTAAATTAATTTATTAATTTTTAATACTAAATTAGATTTATGTCTAGCAGCTTTATTTTTATGTATTAAACCCTTTGTTGCATATCTGTCTAAAATGGGCAAAAGTCTTTCAAAAATATTTTTTGCTGCTGCTTTGTTTTTTTTTTCAATTTCTGCATACACTTTTTTTATAAAATTACGAATCATAGAACGTCTACTAACATTATGTAAACGATTTTTAAAAGATTTTTTAGCATCTTTTTTCGCCGATTGAATATTAGCCAAGAATTTACTCCTATATATCTATATTAATAATCATTAAAATTAACTGAAATTGTATATAATCATTTTAATTAATATTAAAAAAATTGTTGATAAGTTTTTAAATAAAAATTTTTAATATATAAAAATATTTAGCATTTTTAAAAAAATAAATATAATATTATTTTATATTTAATAAAATAATATTTTTAATGTAAGAATTTTATTCTATAATGGTAATCATTTTTTATTAAAAAAATAAAATGTAATTCCGCAGTTGTATTAAACTATTGTTTATTTTAAAAAATATATCTTTCAATTATAAAACCTTATTAACCATCATTAAAAACAAAAAATATGCAATTAAGTAATTATTATTACTTTTAAAACTCATTTTTTAAAATTTTTATAAAATATAAATACTATTTCTTATAATAAAAAAATTATATAAAAATTAAAAATGTTCTACATAAATTATAAATAATCACTCCATCATAAATATCTAACATTAAATTTTAACTAATACATTTCTGATATTTTTTAAAAACACAAGATAAAAAATTTATTTATCAACTCTCATTAATATTAAAAAAAAAAGAGATCAACTGCATTTAAATATAAAAATAAAATAGTATAACTACCGTATAATTCATTTCAATATTATTAATAAAAACAATGTTAAAATTAACTAAAATATTTTAAGAAATTTTTTAATAAAAAAATAATATTTTTAAAAATATTTATAATAACAACAATTATTTCAAAAAATATATTATATATATTTAATATTATTATTAAAACTAATGTTTTAATTCAACACAGAAACTTGAAGTCCATTTATTTAATGTTACAATTAATTTATATAAAATATATATAAAAGTACTATTATATATCAATTAAAAATCAATATTCTTTTTCCTCAAGATTTAAATTAAAAAATTAAATTTTTAAACAACCAAAATAACTTTTAATTAATTTCAATATGTGATTAAAATTATCATCAAAATGTGAGAAAAAAATGAATGATTACAAATCTACTTTAAACCTACCAATAACTAAATTTTCTATGAAAGGTAACTTATCTCAAAAAGAACCTGATATAATAAACCGATGGAATACCGACAATTTATACAAAATAATAAGAAAAAGTAAAACAGGGAAAAAAAAATTTTTATTACAAGATGGTCCTCCCTATGCAAATGGTGATATTCATCTTGGACATGCTCTTAATAAGATTTTAAAAGATATAATTATAAAATCAAAAAATTTATCAGGATTTGATGCTCCCTATACACCAGCATGGGATTGTCATGGACTACCAATTGAACATAAAGTAGAAAATATTATTGGAAAACCAGAGAAAAACGTCACTTTTAAAAATTTTAGATTATTTTGTAGACAATATGCTGAAAAACAAATAAAAAAACAAAAAAAAGATTTTATACGATTAGGAATACTAGGAAACTGGGAAAATCCTTATTTAACTATGGATTTTGAAAATGAAGCTGATGTTATTCGTTCTTTATCTAAAATTATTAAAAATGGATATATATACAAAGATTTTCGTCCAGTACACTGGTGTTTTGACTGTGCTTCTTCTCTTGCTGAAGCAGAAGTAGAATATCATGACAAAATATCAGATTCTATCATTGTTATGCTACCAGCAAAAAATATTGATGTTATTAAAAAAATATTTAATCCAAATATTACATTAAAAAAATCAAACATACTAATTTGGACTACAACACCTTGGAGTCTCCCTGCATGTCGTGCAATTACACTTCATCCAAATTTTGAATATCAGCTAATACAAATAGAAAATAATACTATTATTATAGCAAAAAATTTAGTTGAAATAACTATAAAAAAAATAGGAATTTTAAAATGGAAAATTATCGGTACAACAATAGGAAAAAAATTAGAATATTTAGAATTTTCTCATCCATTTTTAAATTTTAATATACCTATTATATTAGCAAAACACGTAACTGAAGATACAGGAACAGGAGCTGTACATACCGCTCCCGATTATGGTCAAGATGATTATAAAATATCTAAAAAATATGGAATAAAATTAACTAACATTATTGACGTTAAAGGATACTACAAAAAAGATATACATCCAATATTAAATTATGTAAATATATTTCAATCTAGTAGTATAATTCTCAATTTTTTAGAAAACAAGAAAATGTTATTACATAAGTCTAAAATTACACATAGTTATCCTCATTGTTGGCGCCATAAAACACCTATTATTTCCAAAGCCACTCCTCAATGGTTTCTTAATATAGATCATATGAATTTAAGAGAAAAATCTATACAAGAAATAAAACGTATCAAATGGATACCTGATTGGGGAAAAGCAAAAATGGAGTCAATGCTATCTAACCGTCCAGATTGGTGTATATCACGACAAAGAACATGGGGGATCCCTATTGCACTATTTATACATAAAAAAACAGGTCATCTTCATCCAAAAACTACTCTTTTGATTGAAAAAATTGCACAAAAAGTAGCTTTAAATGGAATTGAAATATGGTGGGATTTAGAACTAACAGATTTAATTCAAACAAATGATGCACATGAATATAAAAAAATTCTTGATGTATTGGATGTATGGTTTGAATCAGGATCTATCAAAATATCGAAAATGTATAAAAAAAACGATATTATGAAAAACCAAGCGGATTTATATTTAGAAGGTTCAGATCAATATCGTGGTTGGTTTATGTCTTCTTTAATCGTATCCATGGCAATTACAGGAAAATCTCCTTATCATGAAATTGTTACTCATGGTTTTACTGTAGATAAAAATAAAAGAAAAATGTCTAAATCTATAGGAAATACCATCAGTCCTATTGACGTCGTAAATAAATTGGGATCAGATATTTTACGTTTATGGGTTGCTTCTACCGATTATTCTAAAGATATGTTTATTTCTGATGTAATATTAAAACAATCTTCTGATTATTATAGAAGAATTAGAAATACAATCAGATTTTTACTCGCAAATTTAAACGCATTTAATCCAAAAATAGACTTTATAAATTTTGAAAATATGATTCATATTGACAAATGGGCTATTTCAAAAACGTTAACAATTCAAAAAAAAATTATATATTCTTACGACAACTATAAATTTCATGAAGTTATAAAAACATTAATTCATTTTTGCTCTATAGAAATGAGTTCTTTTTATTTAGATATTATTAAAGATCGTTTATATACAACAAAATACAAAAGTCACTCTAGAAAAAGTTGTCAAACAGCTATGTATTTAATATTACAAGCATTGGTAAGATGGATAGCTCCTATACTTTCATTTACTGCCGATGAAATTTGGAAATATATACCTGGTCAACATAAAAAATACGTATTTACCGAAGAATGGTTCAGCCACTTATTTAGTTTAGACAATAATCAATTATTCAATAATAAATATTGGGATGATTTAATAAAACTAAGAAATGAAGTTAATCAAATATTAGAACTAGCTAGATTAAATAAAAAAATAGGTACTTCCTTAGAAGCATCAATAACACTATACGTAGATAGCGATACTAAAAAAAAATTAAAATTTCTTAGGAATGAATTAAAATTTTTTTTCATTACTTCTGATTGTCAGATAAAAGATTACATCTTATCTTCACCTAATTCTATAAAAAGTAAAATAATTAAAAATGTTAAAATTGACTGCGAAAAACATAAAGGGAAAAAATGTCCTCGTTGTTGGCATTATGTCGATTATCTCGAATACAATCATTTATATTCTAACCTATGTCATAGATGTATTAAAAATACATCAAAATCCGGTGAAAAACGTGAATTTATATAATTCAATATTAATTGAACTTAAAAAAAAATATTACATTTTTTTATTTTTAATAATTATCATTAGTGATCTTGTCAGTAAAGAATTAATTATTAATCATTTCTCATTATACGAATTAAAAAAAATATTACCGATACTTAATTTTTTTTATATCAACAATTATGGCAGTATATTCGGTATATTTTCCGATAGAACAATGTGGGAATACTGGTTTTTAATTTTCTCTAATATAACAGCTATTATAATTATTTCTAAAATAACATATTCAGCTATAAATAATAAACAAAAAGAAATATCTTACATATTTATTATGAGTGGAGCAATAAGTAATTTTATAGACCGTATTTCTCATGGTTTTATAGTAGATTTTATTGATTTTCATGTTTATAAATGGCATTTTGCTATCTTCAATATTGCGGACATAAGTATTTTTATTGGTAGTATATTGTTATTAAAATCAAATTTTTTAAAAATGTTTATTAAAAAATAAAAAACTAAATATTTTATATAAGAATATTTTAACTAATGCAATAAATATTAAATTTAAAATTAAATAAATCTATTAATTAATACCGATAAATAAATGTAAACTATTTTATTAAAAATCATATTTTTATAATTAATAAAACGTTAATAATCTAATTAATAAAAATTTTTTTTAATTAAAAATAAAACTGTTTAAAATATTTTATCACTTTTTAATAATATATTAAAAAAATTATAAATAAAATATTAATCAATAAAAAGTCAATTTACAGTTTTAATATTATTAAAAATAAAAATAGAATTTTACTCTATCAATAAAATTAGAATAATGATTCTTAAAATATTTATCAAATTAAAAAATAAAAATATTATATTAACGTAAAGATATTAATTTTAATTTAAAAATTAAAATATCAAAAAATTTATAAAAATAAAAAATAAAAAATATTTAAAATACATATATTTACTATACTAATGGTAATACACTATATTACTATAGATATAATCATTATATTTGATAACGTTTTTAAATAATATGTATATGTACAATACTAAAAATGGTATAAAAATGAAAAACAATAAAATAAAATTAGGTATTTCCGGAGCCCTAGGTAGAATGGGCAAAATATTAATTAAAGAAATAATTAAAAAAGAAGAAATAATTTTAAATACCGTTATAGTAAATAAAAAAAATATGTTTATTAAACGCGACATAGGAGAAATACTGAATATCGGTAACATTGGTGTAAAAATTAATGATTGTTTAGAAAAAGAAATTAATAATTTAGATGTTCTTATTGATTTTAGTACTTCTAAAAATACAATAAAAAACTTAAATATATGTGAAAAATATAAAAAAAATATTGTCATTGGCACTACTGGATTTAATACAATTGAAAAAAATAAAATTAAATCTATCAGCAACAACATCGGTATCGTATTAAGTTCAAATTTTAGCACAGGAATTAATATACTTTTAAAAATGATAGAAACAAGTTCACACGCTATTAGTAATGATACCGATATTGAAATTATTGAATCACATCATAAAAATAAAATTGATTGTCCTTCAGGAACTGCTTTAACTATAGGAGAAACTATTGTTAAAAATATGAAATGGAATCAAGAATCTTACTCTATATATAGAAAAAAAGGATTAATTGGGAAAAGAGAAAAACAAAAAATTGGATTTTCTGTAATAAGAGCAGGTGATATTGTTGGAGAACACACTGTTATTTTCGCTAATACAGGTGAACGCATTGAAATTAGTCATAAAGCAAGTAATAGAGTTCCTTTCGCTCAAGGAGCTATTAAATCAGCTATTTGGCTTCATAAAAAAAATACAGGCTTATTTACCATGCAAGATGTACTAAATATTTAATTTATCTTTACATTAAAAAATTTTAAAAATTGGAGGATAATTTGAATCAATCAGCAACATTGATTTTACAAGATGGAACCACTTTTCACGGTCAATCAGTAGGAGCATCCGGATATACTATTGGAGAAATTGTATTTAATACTTCTATGACTGGTTATCAAGAAATTTTAACAGATCCTTCTTATTCCCATCAAATCGTTACTCTCACATATCCTCATATCGGTAACGTTGGCACAAATATGTTTGATGAAGAATCCCATAAAATTCATATAAAAGGATTAATAATTAAAGAAATGTCAACGATATCTAGTAATTATCGATCTACATACAGTTTACCTGATTACCTAAAAAAAAATAATATTATAGCTATTTCTAATATTGATACAAGAAAATTAACACGCATTTTAAGAACTAAGGGCTCTCAACACGGTTGTATTTTTACAAAAAATATACTTACTATTGCTA
Organism: Buchnera aphidicola (Pemphigus immunis); assembly: GCF_964059115.1. Taxonomy (NCBI): domain Bacteria; kingdom Pseudomonadati; phylum Pseudomonadota; class Gammaproteobacteria; order Enterobacterales; family Erwiniaceae; genus Buchnera; species Buchnera aphidicola. The sequence continues at coordinate 151,284 of NZ_OZ060408.1, read as the reverse complement.
CAGCAATTAAAAAAAATAAAAAATTTCCAGGTCTTGAAGGAATTGATTTAGCTAAACAAGTATCTACTAAATATTTTTATACATGGCAAAATCATCACTTAAAAAAACAAAAAAAAACAATTTATCATGTTGTAGTATATGATTATGGTGTAAAAAAAAATATATTGTCTATCTTATCAAATAAGGGTTGCCGATTAACCATTGTTCCAGCAGAAACTTCTGCAGAAGAAATATTAAAACTATCTCCAAACGGTATTTTTTTATCCAATGGACCTGGTGACCCAAGAGCATGTTTTTATGCTATTACTGCTATTAAAAAACTTTTAAAGAAAAATATACCCATATTCGGAATCTGTTTAGGACATCAGTTATTAGCATTAGCTAATGGTGCTAAAATCATAAAAATGAAATTTGGACATCATGGTGTTAATCACCCCGTAAAAGATATCACAAATAATAAAGTAATGATCACTTCTCAAAACCATAATTTTACTGTAGATACAAAAAGTATACCTAACAATATAAAAATCACGCATATATCTCTCTTTGACAATTCGTTACAAGGGATACATTTAAAAGATAAATTAGCATTTAGTTTTCAAGGACATCCCGAAGCAAATCCTGGCCCTCAAGATCCCATCTCTTTATTTGATCACTTCATAAAATTAATTAAAAATAATATGAATTATAATAATATTTCAGGAATAATATTCTAATGCCAAAACAAAAAGATATAAAATCTGTTTTAATTCTAGGAGCTGGACCAATTGTTATCGGACAAGCGTGTGAATTTGACTACTCAGGAGTTCAAGCTTGTAAAGCGCTTAAGGAAGAAGGGTTGAAAATTATTTTAGTTAACTCTAATCCGGCAACGATTATGACAGATCCAGAAATAGCTGATTCCACGTATATCGAGCCTATTTATTGGAAAACTATTGAAAAAATTATAGAAAAAGAAAAACCAGATGCATTATTACCCACTATGGGAGGACAAGTTGCTTTAAATTGTGTTTTAAAATTAGAAGAAAAAGGAATTTTATCAAAATTCAATACAAAAATAATAGGAGCAACTATCAACGCAATTAAAAAAGCAGAAAATCGTTATTTATTCGAAAAATCAATGAAAAAGTTGAATTTAGAAACTCCTAAATCAGGAATAGCACATAACGTAAAAGAAGCTTTAAAAATTGTAAAAAAAATAAAATTTCCATGTATTATTCGTCCTTCTTTTACTATGGGAGGAAGCGGTGGAGGAATCGCATATAATCATGAAGAATTCAAAGAAATATGTGAAAAAGGTTTCGAATTATCACCTATTCAAGAACTATTAATTGATGAATCATTAATCGGATGGAAAGAATACGAAATGGAAGTTGTCAGGGATAAAAATGATAACTGTATTATAGTATGTTCTATCGAAAACTTGGATCCGATGGGTATTCATACCGGAGATTCAATTACTGTTGCTCCTGCACAAACACTTACGGACAAAGAATATCAAGTAATGAGAAATGCATCAATGAAAATTTTACGAGAAATTGGCGTAGAAACAGGAGGATCTAACGTTCAATTTGCTGTTAATCCTAAAAATGGTAAAATGATTGTTATTGAAATGAATCCAAGAGTATCTCGATCATCAGCTTTAGCTTCTAAAGCTACAGGATTTCCAATAGCAAAAATTGCTGCTAAGTTATCAATAGGATATACTCTTGATGAATTAAAAAACGATATTACTGGAATTAATACCCCTGCTTCATTTGAACCAAGTATAGATTATATAGTAACTAAAATTCCTAGATTTAATTTTGAAAAATTTTCTGGATGTAATGACAGATTAACAACTCAAATGAAATCTGTTGGTGAAGTAATGGCAATTGGTCGTACTTTTCAAGAATCAATACAAAAAGCAATCAGAGGATTAGAAATAGGTTCTAATGGTTTTGAATCTAAAATTAATCAAAAAAATGAACAATCATACACCAAAATTACATATGAACTCAAAGAAGCAGGTGCTGAAAGAATTTGGTATATTGCTGATGCCTTTAGAATAGGTATGTCTATAGAATATGTGTACAATTTAACATTAATTGATAAATGGTTTTTAACACAAATTCAAGAAATCATAAATTTAGAAAAAAAAATAAAAAATAAAGGTATTCAAGGATTAAATTTTACTTTTTTAAAATTATTAAAACAAAAAGGATTTTCTGATGCTCGAATCGCAACATTACTGAAAATACAAGAAAAAGAAGTAAGAACAATTCGTTATCAACTTAATCTACATCCAGTATACAAAAGAATTGACAGCTGTGCTGCTGAATTTGCTACCGAAACAGCTTATTTATATTCTACTTGGGAAGATGAATGCGAATCGAATCCCACCAAAAAAAATGATAAAGTGATAATTTTAGGAGGAGGACCTAATAGAATAGGACAAGGTATTGAATTTGATTATTGTTGTGTTCACGCCGCTATGGCTCTAAGAGAAGATGGTTTCGAAACAATCATGATTAATTGCAATCCAGAAACGGTATCAACTGACTATGATATTTCTGATCGTTTGTATTTTGAACCTCTTACTCTTGAAAATATTTTAGAAATAGTAAAAATAGAAAAACCTTATGGCGTAATTATACAATATGGAGGTCAAACTCCTTTAAAATTAGCTAATGAATTTGCAATAGAAGGAGTCCCAATCATAGGAACTACTCCATATTCTATAGATCAAGCAGAAAATAGATACTATTTTCAAAAAATTGTGTCAAAATTAAATTTAAAACAACCTTTAAACGCAACAGTAACCAGTTTAGAAGAAGCTAAAATAAAATCTAAAGAAATTGGATTTCCGATCATGGTAAGACCTTCCTATGTTTTAGGTGGAAGAAAAATGGAAATCTGTTATAATATTAAAACTCTTGAAAAATACTTTAAAAATAAATTAAAAAACAAATCACCAATTTTCCTTGACCACTATTTAGAAAATGCCATAGAAGTAGATGTCGATGCTATTTGTGATGGAGAAAACGTATTAATTGGTGGAATTATGCAACATATAGAACAAGCAGGAGTGCATTCAGGAGATTCAGCCTGTTGTTTACCTACTTATACATTAAAATTAAATATACAAGATAAAATTAGAAAACAAGTGAAAAAACTTGCTATCGAACTATCGGTAAAAGGACTAATGAATGTACAATTTGCTATACAAAATAAAGAAATATACATTATTGAAGTCAATCCAAGAGCTTCCAGAAGTGTACCTTTTGTATCCAAAGCAACAGGTTTACCGTTGGCAAAAATTGCAGCAAGAGTTATGTGCGGAAAAAACTTAAAAAAACAAGAATACATAAAAGAAATTATACCTCCTTACTATTCAATCAAAGAAGTAGTATTGCCATTTAATAAATTTCCAGGAGTTAATCCTATCCTTGGTCCAGAAATGAGATCTACAGGAGAAGTTATGGGTATAGGAAAAAATTTTGCAGAAGCATTTTCCAAAGCAATGCTTGGAGCTCAAATCGATATTAAAAAGTCAGGTAGAGTATTAATATCTGTTAAAGAAAAAGATCAAAAAAATATTATCAATTTAGCAATAAAATTAAAGAAAATAGGTTTTAAATTAGATTCTACTTTAGAAACAAACATATCCTTAAAAAAAGCGGGAATTTACTCTAGATTAGTTAATAAAGTACACGAAGGGCGTCCACATATACAAGATCGTTTAAAAAATAAAGAATATGTATACATAATAAACACTATAGATTCCTATCAATCTATCGATCAAAATGAATTAATTTGTAAAAGTGCTCTCCAATATAAAGTACATTATGATACTACATTAAATGGCGCTTTTGCCACTGTAATGGCAATGTCTAAAAATCCAATAAAAAATATTTTTTCCTTACAAGAAATGCATAAAAAAATTTAATATTTCAATTAATACAATTACCTATATAGTAAATTAATATATAATTTATTAATATAAACCAACTAATATAAAAACATTTCAAAATATTTCATGATTTTAAAAACATATTGTATTAAAATGCAATCATAAAAATGTCATATAAAGATATAATACAAAATTAAAATCATAAAAACACCATATTAAAAGTAATAAAAAAGAAAAAATTTGGGCTAATTCTGTTGATATAGCAATAAAATTAGCTCAATACGAAAAAATAAAAACACATCATTTATTCATAGAACACGATTGATAAAAAAACGTTCTATTTTCTACACATATCATACTTAATTTATTTCCCCAACAACAACCGGTATCTAACCCAAAAATATTGTTTGGTAAATTTTTATTTAATAGAGAAGACCAATGACCAAAAAAAACAGAATATTCTTTAAATATATTATTCTTAATAGAAAACCATGGTTGTAATGGTAATGTAGAAAAAGATGGAGATTGTTTACAAACCATATTTAAATTTCCGTTAGGAAACAGATATCGCATACGAGTAAATGTATTAACAATAAAACGTAAACTATTAAATTCTATACTATCTTCTATAATATTATGGACATTATTTGCATATAATAAACTTAAAAAACTAAGATAATCTTTACTAGATAAAATTAATTCAACTTTTCTAGCATTACTTACTAATTTTTTCATGTTCCATTTAGGATAAATTCCTGCATGAGACATAATAATTTTCTTTTCTTCATTTATTTGTAATAATGGCTGCTTACGCAACCAGGACATTAAAATTTTAGCATCTTTATACTTTAAAATATCAGTAATACCATCATCTATCTTATTATCATTAATTCCATAATAAACTGATAATAAATATAAATCATGATTACCTAATACTATCTTAACTTTGTCTCCAAGAGAAAATAAGAAACATAATACATCTAAAGATTTAGAACCCCGACATACTAAATCACCCGTACACCAAAGAGTATCTTTGACTGGATTAAAAGATACTTGACGTAATAATAATTTTAATTGATCATAACAACCATGTAAGTCACCTACAATATATGTACTCATTTTAAAATCCAATATTGTTGAATATTATCACAATTTAATTTATTTTAAACTATGATTAAAATCATTTCATAATTAGATAATAAGCTAATTGGCAATATTGAGATACCGTTATATTTTCCGCTCTTAACATAGGATTCACTCCTAACTGCATCAATGTTTTAACATCAAAAAATTTAGATAAACTATGACGTAATATTTTTCTTCGTTGTCCAAATGCTGCATTAGTAATCATTTCTAACACTTTTATGTCGTCTATTAATATAGGAAATGTAAGATTAGGTATTAATCTAATAAATACAGAATCTATTTTTGGAACAGGTGTAAAAGAATTTGGAAATACTTTTAACAACGGAACTATATTACAATAATATTGCGCTATAACACTTAAACGACCATAACATTTAGTTCCTGGAGAAGCTGATAAGCGATTAGCTACTTCCTTTTGCAACATAAAATGCATATCTTTAATAATACTACAAAAATTAAAAAGATATAAAATTAAACGAACAGAAATATTATATGGTAAATTTCCAACAATACGTATATTTTTTTTTTCTTTATTAAAAATATCTAAAAAATTATAAGACAATACATTTTTTTTTAAAATTTTTAATTTTTTAGAAAAAGAACAATTAGATAAAAAATTAACTAATTCAGAATCTAATTCAATTACATATAATTTTTCTAAAAAAATACACATTGGTTTAGTTAATGCACCTAAACCAGGTCCTATTTCTAAAATATTGTTATGTGATTTTGGATCAACATACTTAACTATTTTATTAATTATCTCATTTTCTATAAGAAAATGTTGGCCTAATTTTTTATTAGGTATGTGATCTGTAAAATTTTTTTTTTGATTTATAGACATAATGAATAAAAAAAAGATTATAAAAAAATTTTATATATAAAAAAATATGATACTTACTATATCAATTATTTTAATAATAATTATTATATATTAAATATAATGAAATTTTTACCTTATAATAATAAATATAATCAATAAAACGTATGATATCAAATATCATGTATTTCTATCAAGAAAAATTATAAAAACATATACAATATATATGAACAAAAATTTATTTTTATATAATAAAATAAGCTTTATTTCTTAAATATAATTATAGTTTTGATATATTTTATTTGATAATTTATAATACATACCGATACAATTCATATTTTTATACTTAAATAAACAAAATTTTAAAAATAAGAATATTACCTAATTTAAAAAATTATTTTTTAAATAAAGTTAAAACAATTAATACTAATTTATAAGAAATAAAATCTATGGAAGCTTGGTCAACATATATAATTGCGCAATCTTTTTCTTATTTATATATTATAGTATTTGCAGTATCTTTTTTAGAATCTTTAACATTAGTTGGATTATTTCTTCCAGGTATTGTATTAATGGCTGGTTTAGGAACATTAATAGGACACGGATCTTTAAACTTCTATTCTTCCTGGATAATTGGAATTATAGGTTGTTTATTTGGAGACTGGACATCTTACTACATTGGATGGCGATTCAAAAATTGGTTACATAATTTGTCTTTGTTAAAAAAACATCAATCTGTCTTAAAAAAAATTAAAAATGCTTTATATAAACATAATATAATTACCATCTTAATAGGACGGTTTATTGGTCCCACCAGACCATTAGTCCCAATGGTTTGTGGCATGTTAAAATTACCATTAAAAAAATTTATTTTACCTAGTGTCCTAGGATGCTTACTTTGGCCACCGATATATTTTTTCCCAGGAATATTGGCAGGTATGGCAATTAATACTCCTTTCAATCAAATTAATAACAATTTTAAATGGTGTATATTGTCTGTTTTATCTATCATTTGGAGTACATTATGGTTAATGTGGAGATGGTGGAAATGTAAAAAATACGGTTATTTAACGTTTTCCTTATCTGAAAAAAAAATAAAATATTTAACAATAATAAGTTTTTTAATTAGTATTATTAGTCTAATTTTTATACAATTTCATCCTGAAATGAAAATTTTAAAAAGAATTATAAAATTAACATTCCTACAAGAATAAAATAATATATTATCAAAAATAAAAAATTTTTATATCATTTTATTAAATTGACACCTCGGCACAAAATAGTATTAACCCTTACTAAAGATTAATACTGTAGCGTACTAGTCAGTTCACTATGTGCCGACGTATTATCGGTATAATGAGATTATATAAAAAAATTAAACATATAAAAAATCAATATGCAATAATTTAGGTTTAAACGCATGTCTTTGCACAGATTTTATTGTTACCAAAAATTTTATATTATCTAATGACAAATGAAAATTAATTTTATAAAAGTCAGATTTTAATAGCATGTTAAACACACTATCATGATCTAATTCAATTGAAATATTAATTTTTTTATTACCGTAAAGAATACCTGGTAATTTATTATTTGCTCGTAAATAGCGACTAGCACTTTTTCCTGTTTTTTTTCTTTTCTTTCCATAAATAATAAACATAATTAGTTACCATAAAATGAGTAAAAAGTACACTTAACAATAAAAAATATTTAATTATATTATTTCTAATAATTAAATTTTAATTTTTAATTAAATAAAGTTAAAAAATTTTTATATATTAAAATAAATGAAATTATTTATAAAAATAAATATAAATATTATTATTACATGTTAATAAATTTACTGTTTAGATTTTAACCAAGAAATTTCTTCTAACCAAATATCAGAATTAATTGTTTCTAAAATAATAGGAATATTATCAAACCGATTATCTTTCATCATCCAAATAAAAGTTTCACAACCTATATATCCTTTACCTAAACTATGGTGACGATCAATACGACTATTAAAATGACTTTTAGAATCATTTATATGAACACCTTTTAAATAATTAAAACCAACTATTCTATCAAATATCTTAAAAGTACGATTATATAAATCTTTAGTACGCAAATCATAACCAGCTGAAAACAAATGACAAGTATCTAAACATACCCCTATTCTAGATTTATCTTCAATTCTATTGATAATACTAGCTAAATGTTCAAAACAATAACCAATATTAGAACCTTGACCAGCGGTATTTTCTATTACAAGAGTAATATCTTGAGTTTTGCTCAAAGACCAATTAATAGAATTAGCTATCCTTTCTAAACAAGCATCTTCAGTAATTTTATATAAATGACTCCCAGGATGAAAATTAATTAATTTTAAACCTAAATCATAGCATCTAATAATTTCATCTACAAATGCATATCTGGATTTTTTTAATAAATCAACATCAGGATGACCTAAATTAATTAAATAACTGCCATGTGGTAAAATTTGATGTGGTTGGTAATTAAATTTATTACATGCTGTTTTAAAATCAAAAATCATTCTATCACTTAAAGGAATAGATTTCCATTGTCTTTGATTTTTTGTAAAAAATGAAAAAGCAGTAGCTTTCAATTGATAAGCACGCAATACCGACATATTTAATCCACCAGCAATACTTACATGAGCACCAATATATTTCATATATTACCAACTTTTTAAATAAATATTAATATATTAAATTATGTGTTATTATGAAGATAATATTAATTTATTATAAAAAATAATTTATGTTTATTATAATATAAAATATTTATAAATAATTATATTTAATAAAATTTAATACTAATAAAGAATTTAAATATATTTTCAAGATCAATAAATTAAAAAAAAGTAGATATTATATTTTTTATTCAATAAAATTAAATGATGATCAAATTTTTAAAATAAAATTAAAAGTTAATTAAATCGGTAAATATATGAATAAAAATATAAATAAAATACTTTAATCTAGAAAACTCTTTATAATCATTTCATTTTTCTTTTTTTAAATCAAATTATCATTCCTTAATTCTTTATAAAAAACATTTTAACAGTTTTCTATTTAATGAAATTAGTAAAAATTTTTTATTTTACAAATAAAAATATTCAATATTACACAAAAATTTTTTTATAAAATTATTTTAAAAATAAAAAATAATTTTAAAATCGATGTAACTAACTAATTTATAATAATCATAAACTTATTCTAAAATATATTACTTATAAAAATATATTTATATTAAATATTTGGATTAATATGAAAAATATAATTAATAACAAAACTTTTCACAATGTTATTTGTATTCTACAAACATACTGGTTAAAACAAGGCTGTACCATTATACAACCATTGGATTTACCAGTTGGTGCAGGAACTTTTCATAATAAAACCTTCTTCGGTAGTATTGGTATCGAATATTTTAGTTTTGCATATGTACAACCATCTAGAAGACCCACTGACGGACGTTATGGAGAAAATCCAAATCGTTTACAACATTATTATCAATTCCAAGTAGCTATTAAACCTGCCCCAAATAATATTCAAGAAATGTATTTAGATTCATTAAAAGCACTACAAATAGATTCAAAAATTCATGATATACGTTTTGTTGAAGATAATTGGGAAAATCCTACATTAGGAGCATCTGGTATCGGTTGGGAAATTTGGTTGAACGGTATGGAAATATCACAATTTACTTACTTTCAAAAAGTAGGAGGTATTGAATGCAATCCTATTACAGTAGAAATAACTTATGGTCTTGAAAGAATCAATATGCATATTCAAAATAAAAAAAATATTTATGAAATTTTATGGAATGATAAACCAAAAATATTAACATACGGTGATCTTTTTTTAAAAAACGAACAAGAACAATCTCTATATAATTTTAAATATGCTACTCTTGATTTATTATATCGATTATTTGAACAATACTCAAAAGAATCTATAAAATTAATAGAAAAAGATCCTGTACTAGTATTTCCATCATATGAAAATATATTACAAGCTATACATATTTTTAATATACTTGATGCCAGAAAAGCATTATCAATAACTGAAAGAAAAAAATATATATTATACATACGTAAAATAACTAATGCTATTGCAAAAACATATTGTAATTTAAAAAAATAAAACTATCTCATTTAAAATTGAGGTGTAATAAAATGAAAAAAACATTGTTAGTAGAGATAGGTACCGAAGAACTTCCAGCAAAAGAATTAAATAATATTAGTTTATCTTTTTGTAAAAATGTTGTTGAAGAACTGAATTTACATAAAATTAAATATGGAAATATAATTCCATATGCTACTCCAAGACGTTTAGCTTTAAAAATTGAAAATATAAATCCTCTTTATACTAAAAAAGCAATAAAAAAAAAAGGACCTTCTATTTTTCATGCTTTTGATCATAATAACCTACCAACCAAAAGTGCTTTATGTTGGGCAAAATCATGTGGAATTGAACTTAAACAAGCAAAAAGAATAAAAAATAATAAAGAAGAATGGTTATATTATGAAACTAATGAAAAAAAAGAAAATATTGATATCATTTTTCCAAAAATAATTTTTACATCAATAAAAAAAATAAATACCTATACTCTTATGAAATGGGAAAATAACGAATTTAAATTTTCTCGTCCTGTAAGAAATATCAGTATTTTACTTGATAATAAAATTATTCCTGCAAATATATTTGGTATACATTCAGATCGAATATTAAGAAATCATATTTCTTTTAAAAACTCTAAAATAATTATTAATAACGCCAATGAATATCCAGATATTTTATTTAAACATTCACAAATTATTGCTCATTTTAACAGCAGAAAAGAAAAAATAAAAAAAGATGCTGAACTTTTAGTTAAAAAAATTAATGGTAATTTATATTACTCCGACATTTTATTAAATGAAATTACTTCTTTAGTAGAATCTCCAAAGGTATTGATTGGTAAATTTGATAAAAAATTTCTGATATTACCACATGAAATACTAATACATATTATGACTAATAATCAAAAATATTTTCCAGTTTATGATATAGATAAAAAATTAATTCCTCACTTCATTTTTGTAACAAATATTCAATCATGTCATTTAAAATATGTTATTACCGGTAACGAAAACGTACTACAAGCTCGATTTACAGATGCAGAATTCTTTTTTAAAAATGATCAGCTAAAAAAAATAGAAGAATATTTACCATCTTTAAAAAATATATTATTTCAAAAAAAATTAGGTTCATTATATGAAAAAACAAATCGTATCAAATCATTAATTACATGGATAGCACCATTAATTAATGCTAATGTAACAGATGCAATACGAGCTGCAACATTATCCAAATGCGATTTAAATACTAATATGGTTTTTGAATTTCCAGAAATTCAAGGAATTATAGGAATGTACTATGCAATAAATAATAAAGAAAAAAAAGAAGTAGCAATAGCCATAAAGGAACATTACCAACCTAAATTTTCTGGAGATCAATTACCATCAAACCTTATTGCTTGCGCTTTAGCTATTGCCGATAAAATAGATACTTTATCGGGTATATTTGGAATAGGTGAATATCCTAAAGGAGATAAAGATCCTTATGCTTTAAAACGTACAGCTACAGGAATAATACGTATTATTATTTCTAAAAAAATGTTAATTGATTTAAAAAAACTAATAATAAAATCTACAAATTTATATAAAAAAATAATTAATAAAAAATCAACAATTGATCTCTTAATAGAATTCATATTAGAAAGATGCTGTTCTTTTTATCATTTAAAAGGTTATAATATAGATATTATTCAATCTGTTCTATCATGTAAATTAACAGAATTAATAGATATAGATGCACGAATAAAAGCAATTTCATATCTTAAAAAATTAAATATTTATAGATCACTGGTTTTAGTAAATAAAAGAATTTGTAAAATTTTAGAAAAAAACAAACAAAAAATTAATGAAAATATCAATTACAATTTAATAAAAGAAAAATCAGAAATTATACTTCAAAAAAAAATTGAAAATTTAAATATTATTTTACCTGATTTATTACTAAAAAAAAGATACAAAGAAATACTTTTAAATTTATCCAATCTAATTGATCCTATAGAATTATTTTTTAATTCAGTTGTTATCAACCACCAAGATCCTGAAATAAAACTTAATAGATTAACTATTTTATATAAAATAAAAAAAATATTTTTAAATATTGCTGATTTTTCCTATTTAAATACTTATTAAGTAATAAAATTATATATAAAATATTTTTTTATCGAAAATGTTTATGTTTAATAAATTTTAGTAAAAAATAAATCATATATTGTTAATATGATTTATTAATGTTAACAATATATGTAAAGATTACAAAAAAAATATTTATAAATATAAAAAATTTATATTTTTTCGTTAAAAAAATATTTTTAAATGCACATTAAAAACATAATTAATTCATTTTTATATAAAATTAAATATATGTAAGCATATATTTAAATTAAAAAATAAATTCATGTTTTATTTAAAAAAAAATATTTTTAAATATTAATTACCATTAAAATATAAAAATTACTTTAATCAAATACATTTAATTATATTTTTATATAAAAATATAACTTTATTTTCCATAAAATGAATATTTTTATTTAATTCGACTAAAAAAATTTTCTACAAATTGATCAAACTTATTCTTTTTTATAGCAATACGTAATTTTTTCATAAAATCTTGATAATAATGTAAATTATGAATAGTATTTAAACGTGCACCCAAAATTTCATTACAACGATCTAAATGATGTAAATAAGCACGACTATAATTTTTACATGTATAACAAATACATTCTTTATCTAATACTGATAGATCATCTTTATATCTTTTATTACGAATTCTTATTATTCCATCACTAACAAATAAAAAACCATTTCTTGCATTACGAGTAGGTAAAACACAATCAAACATATCTACACCTCGACGTACAGCTTCTATCAAATCGATAGGTTTCCCGACACCCATTAAATATCGCGGTTTATGAATTGGTAATTGATTACAAATATGTTCTAATAAAGGATACATTTTATTTTTAGATTCACCAACTGCAAAACCTCCTAAAGCATAACCATCAAAATCAATATTAATCAATTGTTGAATAGAATCATCCCTTAATTTTTTATATACTGATCCTTGTACAATACCAAATAATGCATTTTTATTTTTTTTTAAATCAAAATGTTTTCGACATTTTATAGCCCATCTTAAAGACGTTTTCATAGCATCTTTTGCTTTTTCAAAACTCACAGGATAAGATACACATTCATCTAAACACATTACTATATCAGATCCAAGATCATATTGTACATCCATTGATATTTCCGGAGTAAGAAAAATATTACTACCATTGATAGGATTACGAAAAGAAATTCCATGTTCTTCTATTTTTCGCATAGACGCCAAACTGAATCCTTGAAAACCTCCAGAATCTGTTAAAATAGGACCTTTCCACTGCATAAAATTATGTATATCACCGTGAGATCTTATAATTTTTTGACCTGGTCTTAAAGATAAATGAAAAGCATTACCCAATATAATCTTTGTCCCTGTAGCTTTTAATTCTTCAGAAGTCATACCCTTAACTGTACCATAAGTACCAACCGGCATAAATGCTGGAGTTTCTATAATACCTCTATCAAAAACTAATAAAGCGACTCTGGCTAATTTATCTTGTTTTAAAAGAAAAAAATTCATTTTTCTCCCATTTTTTGTCAAAATTATCTAAAAAATTATAAATGTAACAATATTAATGAAAAATTTTTAAAGATAATTATCTTAAATAATATAAATTAATCATCAAAATTAAAAAAACAATATTTTTACTATTATCGTGTATAATTAAACAAAAACATATTTATATGTTCAACAAGTATCTAAATATCAATAATCTTGATTTAATAAAACATTAATTCTAAAAATATCTACAATAAATAATACATAAAATATACTATAAATTTATATATCAAGTAATTTAAATTACATTTCTAAAATTTAAAAATCATAAAACTCATATCACAATAAAAAAATAAGCTTAATCTACTTTAAACTTAAAATTTTTAAAAAATGATATTGAAATAAAAAATATACGTATTTATATATAAATAAAAAATTAATATAAAAATTTTCCATCCTTTCAATATAAAAAATACAGAATATATCTTCTAAATTAATTTCTAATTAATCATTTAAAGTAAAATTATTTAAAACAATATTTGAATAAAATTTTAAACAAAACCTGATTTTTAAATAAAAATATTAAACACTTGTTTTCAACATATAAATTTAAAAAATCATAATTAAATATACTTTTTATTAACTAATTGTTATAATGTTCTTATTTATATAGTAATAAATAAGAATAATTACTGTTTCATATATACTATTCAATATCGTGTTTTTAATTAATTATATATAAAAAATATTTTGAATTGTTTTCTAATATTATTATCTATATAAAAATAAAATAAATTAAAAAATAAAATATTATTTTAAACTATAATTTTTAAATGATAGTATTTTAATTTTATGTTTTAATTGTTTTCCAGGTTTGAATGTCACTACACGTCTAGATGTAATTTTAATAATTTCTCCTGTTTTAGGATTTCTACCTGGACGTTCTTTTTTATATTTTAAATTAAAATTACCAAATCCCGATAATTTAACTTTTTCACCATATTCTAAAGCATTTCCAACTTCTTTAAAAAAATAATCTACAATGTTTTTAGCATCGCATTTTTTTATTTTTAAATGTTCAAACAAATAATCTGATATTTTAGCTTTTGTCAATACCATATATTTAATTCCTCATGACAGCGTTAAATTTTTTTTCTAATTCTAATACACAACGATTAATTATTAAGTTAATATCATGATCTTCTAACGTTTTGATGATATCTCCAAAAATAAAACGTATTCCTAAACTTTTTGTCCCTATTGGTATATTATCACCGTGATATAAATCAAATATGTATACCTCTTTTATCTTTTCTAAATCAACATTTTTACATAAATTAATAATATCACCAGCAGAAACATGCTCTTCTACCAAAATAGAAATATCTCGTTTACTATTCGGAAAATAAGATATATTTTTTATCTTTAAAACATTTTCTCGAATAATATCATTTAATAATATTTCAAACAAAAAAACACCAGAGCTTAATTTAAAATTAAGTTCTAAATAAGGATGTAATGCACCTATATGACCAATTAATTTACCAAAATAATAAATAGAAGCACTTTTCCCTGGATGTAAACAAGACAAAGACGATTTTTTAAAATCTATATTTTTTAATTTTCCATCAATTTCTAATATAGATTCTACAACACCTTTTATATCATAAAAATCAATAATTTTATCTGTACCATCCCAACATTTATTATTATAAATATAACCCTGTGCTATACCTGATAAATAAACATTTTGCCTCACTCCCATATCTGCTTTTTTATCTTCTATAAAACATAAACCACTTTCAAATAAACAAATATGTTCTATTTGACGACATTGATTATAAGATAATGCTGTTACTAATCCTGGCCACAAAGATACTCTCATAGAAGACATTTCCCGAGAAATAGGATTAGATATTAATAGCTTTTTTTTATCAGGAAATAATAAATCTTGTAAATTGGGATCTACAAAACTATAAGTTATAATTTCATAAAATCCTTTACATAAAAGAAGATACTTAATATCTTTTAATTTATTTTCTGCATAATTAAAAATGTTTACTTGCATACTACTACGATAAGGCATAATAGGAATTTTATCATATCCATAAATACGAATTATTTCTGCTATTACATCTTCTTCTATTATTATATCAAAACGCCAAGATGGAGGTACAATTTCCCAATATTTAAAAATTTTAGTTACCTGAAAACCAAGCAAACTTAAAATATTTAATATTTGATCATCTTCTATAAAAACACCAAGAACTCGATTTATAGTATCCCTATGTAATTTTATAATATTTTTTCTATTAACATTAGAATAATCTGTTTCATTAACCAATGGTCCAACATCACCACCAACAATATCTATTAGCAAATTAGTTGCATATTCTATAGCATATTCTTGAAGATTAAAATCAATACCATATTCATAACAATTAGTTATATAATTTTTTTCTCCAAGATGAATAATTTTTTTATTGTTTAAAAGGTTATTAAAAAAAACAGATCCTATTAATAAATTTTTAGTCTTCTTAGTTACCATAGCAAAATCAGTATTAATATTAGCACCTATCGATAAAATTTTACAATCATCAGAAATTAAAAATGTATTTTCACTAATATTTACAGATAACTCGTTAATTACAGCAGTCTCTTTATTGTTATTTGAAATTCGTAAAACAATATTACCTGAAATATTATCTGCATCAAAAATATGTAAAGGCAAACCAAGTTCTAATGAAACGTAATTAATAATATCCACAACTGTATCATTCGTACTAATACCAGAACGTCTTAATCTTTCTTTGATTTTTACAGGAATCTGTACATTTTGAGAGATATTTTTAATAATTCTACATAAATAACGAGGACATATATGTGGAACATTTAAAATGACCGATAAAGAATCTTTGACTACCGAAAAAACAGGTCGAACAATGGTACTTGGTAAGTTCATGTTATTTTGAACAGCTAATTCTCTAGCTATGCCAATAATTCCTTGACAATCAAAACGATTAGGAGTTATACAAATTTTAATAATATTATCATTCAATAAAAAATATTTTTTAACATCAGTACCAACTGAAACATCATTAGGTAAAATAATTACGTCATTTTCATATTCAAATATACCTAAATCAAAAAAAGAACATAATATTCCCTGTGATATTTTACCTTCTATATTAATTTCTTTAATAATAACTCTATCATTTAAAATAGCACCAATAGGTGCTACAACAATTTTCATATTTTGATCAATATTGAATAATTTAGATATAATTTTTATTTCATTTCCAACACCATCACCAACATCTACCGAAATTATATTCCATTCATTAGAATTAGGATGAATCGTACAAGATAATACTTTCCCTATCACTACTCCATTACATATATTAGATACCTTTTTTACACTTTCTACTTCTAATCCAGATCTCGTTATTTGATCACATAACTCTGTAGTATTTACTTCTGGATTAACCCATTCTCGTAACCATCTTTCACTAAATTCCATAAAATATTTACCGTTTTGTATTATTTAAATTGTTTCAAAAAATTTAAATCATTCTCGAAAAAATAACGTAAATCCGAAATTCCATAATATAACATAGCTATTCTTTCTACCCCTAAACCAAATGCACAACCTTTGTATTCCTTACAATTAATATTAACATTAGACAATACTTTGGGATGAACCATACCGCATCCCAATACTTCAATCCATTGATTATCTTTACCCATAATGTCAATTTCTGCTGATGGTGTTGTAAATGGAAAATAAGATGTTCTAAATCTTATCCGCACATGTTTACCAAAAAAAATAGATAAAAATTCTTGTATTATCCATTTTAAATTAGAAAAACTAACATTTTTATCAACAATTAATCCTTCAATTTGATGAAACATAGGAGTATGAGTTAAATCATAATCATTACGATAAACTTTACCTGGTACTATAATTTTAATTGGAGGTTTTTCATGTTCCATTATCCGAATTTGCATACTTGATGTTTGAGTCCTAAGTAACCTATTAATATCAAACCAAAAAGTGTCTTTATTGGATCTAGAAGGATGGTTATGAGATATATTTAATGCACTAAAATTATGATATTCATCTTCTATTTCAGGACCTGTTATTGATTTAAATCCTAAATGCAAAAAAAAACGTTCTATATTACTAATAACAGTTGTAATTGGATGAATAGCACCATTTTCAACTCGACGACCAGATAACGAAATATCAATTTTTTCTTTTTTTATTTTTTTTTCAAGAGAAGAAAAAAATAATTTTTTTTTACATACCGATATCTTAGATTGAATATCTAATTTCAATTGATTCAATACAGCACTATATTTAATTTTCTCTTTTAAAATAAAATTCCTTAAATTAAAAAACTCTTTAGATAAAAAGCTTTTTTTTCCCAAATATTTTACTTTTACTTTATTTAATTCTTTCATGTTTTTAGTTTTTTTTAAATCAATTTCAACCAAATTAATTAATGCTTGAGGATCTATAATCATAATTATAAACTCTTTTATTGAATTAATTTATAAAAATAAACTATATATATTGCATATATCAAAAATAATTACATCTTATAAAAAGTAAAAAATTTAATTTATTATATAAAGATAAAAACAAATTATGAGGGGAAACTAATTACCCCCCTCCTAATTTTAAAAATATATTATAATGCGCATTTAGCTTTTTCAATTAAAAAACTTAATGCATTATTATCAAATACTGCAATTTCCGAAAGAATCTTCCGATCTATATTTACATCAGATTTTCTCAAACCATACATAAATTTACTATAAGACATTTTATTTTTTCGAACAGCCGCGTTAATGCGCGAAATCCATAATCTACGGAATAAACGCTTACGCTGACGACGATCACGATAAGAATATTGAGCAGCTTTAATAACAGCTTGACAAGCAACTCTGTAAACACGAGAACGCGCTCCATAATATCCTTTGGCTTGTTTTATAATTTTTTTATGACGAGCTCGAGCTACAACACCGCGTTTTATACGAGCCACTTGATCTCCTTTTTTAACATTATTATTAAAAAAATAAAAAAATTATGAATACGGCAATAAAAATACTACTTTACCTCTATCTCCTTTTGAAACTATTTTTTTAGAACGTAAATTTCTTTTCCTATTAGTTGTTTTTTTAGTTAATAAATGACGTAAATTAGCCTGTTTATGCTTAAACATGCCTGATGCAGTTTTTTTAAATCTTTTTGCTGCACTACGTAAAGTTTTTATCTTAGGCATAATGATATTCCATGCTAATTTTTTAAGATTACTAATATATATACCACTAAGAGTATTTTTTCAAAAATATAAATTAAAAAAAATCACTTCTTTTTAGGTGATAAAATCATTATCATTTGACGACCTTCTACTCTACTAGGAAAGAATTCCACAATAGCCAATTCATGTAAATCATTTCTTATTCGATTTAACATATCTATTCCTATCTGTTGATGTGCTACTTCACGACCACGAAAACGTATTGTAATTTTTACTTTATCTCCTTCCGCTAAAAAACGAATTAAATTCCTTAATTTAACTTGATAATCTCCTTTATCTGTTCCTGGTCTAAATTTTATTTCCTTTACCTGTATTATTTTTTGTTTTTTCTTTTGTTCTTTATAAGATTTACTTTTTTCATATAAATATTTTCCATAATTCATAATACGACATACTGGTGGTTCTGCATTTGGACTAATTTCAACTAAATCCACTCCGGCTTCCACTGCCTGTTTTAATGCTTCTCGTAAACTCACAATACCTATTTGATCACCTTCCATACCTGAAAGGCGAACCTCTTTGGCTCGAATTTCATTATTAATACGATTAGGACGTATTAATTGTATTTTTTTTCCGACTTTAATACTTTATTCCTCCAATAAATTACCAATACGATCTATAATTTTCTTTTTCAATTTTTTTATCCAATGACTAAATTCTATATTACTTATTGTTTTACCTGATCGAGTTCTAATACTTACTGTGTTACTTTTTTCTTCTCGATCACCACATATTAAAATATAAGGTATTTTATTTAATATATGTTCTCGAATTTTAAAATTAACTCTATCTTTTCTCAAATCTGATATAACTCTGATACCTTCATCAGACAATTTCTTAACTAATTGATTTACATAATTAATATGAGTATTATTAATACCTATAACCACTACTTGTACGGGAGATAACCAAACTGGAAAATAACCTCTATACTCTTCTACTAAAATACCAATAAATCTTTCTATAGAACCTAATATAGCCCTATGAATCATTACCGGTACCTGATATTCATTTTTTTTATTTATATAAAACGCATGTAAACTAGTTGGTAAATAAAAATCTAACTGAATTGTCCCACATTGCCAGACACGATCTAAAGAATCATGCAAAGAAAATTCTATCTTAGGTCCATAAAAAGCACCTTCTCCTACTTGATAATCAAATGACAAATTATTTTCTTTCAATACTTCTATTAAATTCCGTTCCGCATAATCCCAAATTTTATCATCACCTATACGTTTTTCAGGCCGTGTGGATAATTTTACTGATATTTTTTTAAAATAAAAAAAATTATATACATCATATATCATTTTAATACAATTATTTATTTCTTTTTTAATTTGGTCTTCTGTACAAAATATATGGGCATCATCTTGAGTGAAACCTCTAATTCTCATTAAACCATGTAAAGAACCGGATGGTTCATTACGATGACAAGTACCAAATTCTGAAATTCTAACTGGTAAATCACGATAAGATCTCAATCTCTGATTAAATATTTGAACATGACCAGGACAATTCATTGGTTTTATGCAATAATTTCTATTTTCCGATGATGTAACAAATATAGATTCTTGATAATTTTTTAAATGACCACTTTTTTTCCATATAGATTGATCCATCATAAAAGGAGTTTTTACTTCCTGATAATGATATCGCTTTAAATGCCATCTAACAAAATTTTCTAATTCTCGAAAAATTATAAAACCATTATGATGCCAAAAAATCATGCCAGGAGCTTCTTCTTGCATATGATATAAATCTAATTTTTTGGCAATAATTCTATGATCTCTTTCTTTTGCTTTATTTATACTTTCAATATATTTTTTTAATTGATTTTCGCTAGACCATGCAGTTCCTGATATTCTTTGTAACATTTTGTTCATTTTGTTGTCTTTCCAATATGCACCAGAAATATTCTGTAACTGAAAAAAACGACAAAATTTTACATCCGATACCTGCTTCCCAATACAAAAATCAACATAATCTTCATTATAATAGATTTCAATCATAGATTGATTTTTAAAAATGTTTTCTAAATCATATATTTTATAAATCTCATTACGTGATAAAAATAAATTATAAGCATCTTTCCATGTAACTATTTTTTTCATTAAAAAAAAATTATTTTTAACTAAATTCAACATATTCTTTTCTAATACAGAAATATCATCTTTAGTTAATTTAACCTCAATATCTATATCACAATAAAATCCATTTTTAGAAATTGTATTATTAGCAATTTTAGATATTGGATACATTTTTTTTATAGAATAAGCTAATAATTGCGCGCAAGAATAACGAATTATTTCTAAAGAAGATCGTTTTTTATTATTGATAATAATAACTTTAGAATCACTTTTTATCACAGTATACACACCTACTAATTAACTATTCATATAATCTACTACAAAAGATTGTGCTAAACTTACTTTAATATCTTTAGTAATTTATATTATCGAATAAAATGATCATATATCCATTTACTTCCATCTAATAAAGTGATAATAAGAATTATAGATCTTTATTAACCATCAAATAAATAATATAAAATATAGATTTATTAAATAATAATATATCTTATAAAAAATATAAAAATAAATATATATTTAATATTATCTAATTTTTATCTTTAATAAAATTGTTTATATTTTTTACTAACAACAAGTGTATGATTATACCAATTTTATAATATCAAAAAATTAATCCATATTTAATATAGTATATTAAATATAATATAAAATACCAAAGTTTTATATAAAGTAAGGGTATCAGTTTTATTTAACTGATACCCTTACTAATCCTTAAAAACGACTATCAATAGATTTTGCTAACCGATCAATCAATAACACACTGTCATCCCAACCCAAACACGGATCTGTAATAGATTTCCCATAAACTAAAGATTCGCTATTAACTACCGTTTGACAACCTTCTTCTAAAAAACTTTCAATCATAACACCAACAATAGCTGTAGAACCATTATAAATTTGTTTAGCTATAGATTCTCCTACATCACATTGTCTACGATGTTGTTTTAAACAATTTCCGTGACTAAAATCAACCATTAAATATTCTGGTAAATTAAAATCTTGCAAATGTTTCACAGCTGAAGCAATATCTTCAACATGATAATTTGGTAACATACCACCACGCATAATAATATGACAAAATGGATTACCACTCGTATGATTGATAGTCATTTTCCCATGTTTGTCCGGTGCTAAAAACAAATGTTTTACTTTAGAAGCCCTAATTGCATCTATAGCAATACGAATATTTCCATCAGTACCATTTTTAAAACCTACAGGACAAGATAAAGCAGAAGCCATTTCACGATGAATCTGACTTTCTGTAGTTCTTGCGCCTATAGCTCCCCAACTAATAAGATCCGCTATAAACTGTCCAATTACTATATCTAAAAATTCTGTAGCAGAAGGCATACCTAATCTATTTATATCTAATAACAATTTTCTAGCAATAGATAATCCATGATTAACTCGAAAACTACTATTGAGATCAGGATCAGAAATTAATCCTTTCCATCCAACAACAGTTCTCGGTTTTTCGAAATAAGTCCTCATTACAATTTCGAGACGAGAATAATATTTTTTTCTTAATTCGTTAAGTTTAGAAGCATATTCTACTGCTGCTTCTGGATCATGTACTGAACAAGGTCCTATGATAACCAATAGACGTTTATCTTGACCTGTTATTATTCTTGCAATATTGTTCCTTGTTGTAATAACATTTTCCGTAATTTCCGGAGTAATAATATGACGCTGAGCTAATTCAGCAGGTGTAACTAATGGATCAATTCGTATCGTTCGCAATTCGTCTGTTTTTTTCATTCTTTTCTCTATAAATAATCAGTATTCTAAGAGAATACTAAGATATAATTAGAATTGAAATAAAACTAATTAAATAGTAAATTATTTAATTTAAACTTAAAAATATTTTTTAAAAGTTTTTATTAAAAAATTTTTTAAAAAAGTAACATATCAATATATCTAATATTTATAAATAATATTTTTAAATAAATTTATATTTTTATATAATACTAATAATTAATATATATTTATCTTTAAAATAAAAATATTAAAAAATTTTTGATAAGAAATTTTTTATAAAAATAAAATAATTATATGATATATTGCAATATAATTAAATAATTTATCTTATAGATTTATATTCAAATTATTGAAAATATATTAATATTTTATTCCAATTATTTTTTATTTTAAAAATAATTTTTTATATATATCTCACATAAAAAATCTTATTACTTTTTTTTTTAGATATTTTTTTTATCGGTACATTAGATAATGAATCAGGAGAAGGAATCTCATTCATCCAAGATAATATTAAACGATATGATATTACTAATACTACTGGACCAATAAATAAACCAATCATACCGAAAGCAAGTAATCCTCCAATCACTCCAGATAAAATTAATAAAGTAGGTAAATCAGCACCTATACGTATCAGAATTGGTCGTAAAATATGGTCTAAAATACACAATATACTACTCCAAATTAATAACGCAGTTCCACAAGTTACATTACTATGCCAATAAAGCCAAATAATAGCGGGGACTAAAACTGGTAAAGGACCTAATTGAATTAAACAAAATAAAATAATTAATATCATTAATAAAGAAGCATACGGTATGCCTGATATCGCTAATCCTATACCTCCTAATATTCCTTGTACCAAAGCTGTTACAACCACACCTAATGCAACTGCTCGAATAGCCTGTCCCGCAAGTAATACCACTGTATCTCCTGGTTTAGCTGCTAATCTAAATGCAAAATGACGTATAATATTTCCAACTTGTTCTCCATTCCAGTACAATATCGAACTAAAAATCAACATAAAGATTAAATCAATAACAAAACGACCAAAATTACCTACTTGTATAATAAAAAATTCAGTAGTAATACCCATATAAGGTTGAATTTGAGTAATTAATGCTACTCCTCCTTCATTTAATAACTTATGATAACTTATAAATAACTTCATTCCAATAATAGGTACATCTTGCAACCAATTTAAATTAGGAAGTTGTAAATTACCCGAAGTTAACCAATTCATCAAAGGAATACTATTTTCTATCAAATTATTAACTAAAAAAACAACAGGAACAATAAACAAAAGCAATAAAACAATAGTCATTATAATAACAGCAAAATAACGTTTTCCTCCTAACCAAAATTGTACTTTTAACATAAACGGCCAAGTAGCAATTACAATCATACTTGCCCAAGAAAATCCCAAAACAAATGGACGAATAATCCAAAAACTCATTAATATCATAATAATAAAAAAAATTAATGAAAATATAGCTTGCGGAAAATCTATACTATTCTTGTAATTATACATACTAAATTACACCCCAATAGCTCTTGGATTATTTTAAAACTATTAAAAATTAATACCTCTTATAAAAAGAGATAATATGTACCACATATAAATCAAAATTATATTTTTATATATGTATGCAAAAAAATAAAAAACACTAAACATTTCACATTATATTATTTTTTAAAAAACTCTAAATATACATTTAAGTTTAACAACTATCTTAAAATTTTTAATCTTTGTATAAAAACTTTTTTTGTTTAAACACCAATTTACAAAATGAAAAATAAATCTTAAAATATTCTTAAGATTAATCTACTAAAATTTTAACAAATATATTGTGAAAAATTTAACTCAAATGAACACAATTTATTCTCTTAAAATATATATTTTTATATATATAACATTAAATATAAAAATATTATTAATAAATCTCTAAAAATAAAATAATCTTTATATAAAAAATATATGCACTATAATAATATTATATAATATATCAATTTATTTATCTAAAATAACTAATTATTAATTATTCATAATTAAGGATTCAAAAAATGAAAAACATTACTAAAAAAATAAAAAACAAAAAATTATTTCAAGAAATTACTTTAACAAAAAATGCATCTACACAAATGTTACATTTAATTAATAAAAATCCACAAAACAAAGGAATCAGATTAAATATAAAAAAATCAGGATGTGCTGGATATCGTATTATAATGGAATTGGCTCAAGAAAAAAAAGAAGAAGAAATCGAATTATTTCAAAATGGTACTATTTTATTTGTGTCTAAAAAAATATTAAAAATATTAAAAGGTATGGAAATTGACTTTATAGAAAAAGATTTTAATAAAATATTTCAATTTAAACACAGTAATCAAAAAAATCACTGTGGTTGTGGAGAAAGTTTTGAATTATAAAAATAAAAATTATTAAAAATAAATTATTACGATTGTTATATGCATATATAATTTTACTTATATAAAAATTTTCACCAACATAATAAACAATGATTTTTTTTACCACGACGTAATAAAGTAAATTTTCCAAAAATTTTATCAGAATCCTTAAAAAAATATTTAATATCTCTTTGAACATAATTATTAATATATATTGCATTAGAAGAAATCATATTACGAGCTTGACCACGAGAAGGAGCTAAAATAGAATTGACTAACGCTTGTTGTAAATCTTCATTTCCTAACAATTTAACAAAAGGTATACCATCTTGTTTCAATTGTTTAAAATCAGATAAAATTAAATTATCTAAAGATTGAGAAAATAAAAAAGATGAAATTCTTTTAGCAGCAGATACTCCTTTTTCCCCATGTACTAAACCAGTTATATTATCTGCTAAAATCCTTTTTGGAAAGTAAAAATCATGATTTCTTATACTTTCTTTTTCTATATTTTTAATATCCTCAATAGTTAAAAAAGTAAACATTTTTAATAAATTAAAAACTTCTTCATCTGATCGATTAATCCAAAATTGATAAAACTTATAAGGACTTGTTTTTTTAGGATCTAACCAAATAGTTCCTGTTTCCGTTTTTCCAAATTTAATACCATTATCTTGTATTAATAAAGGTAAAGTTAATCCAAAAACTTTTTTATTAAATAATCGATGAGTTAAAAAAATACCGGAAGCAATATTTCCCCATTGATCTGACCCCCCAATTTGTAAAACTACTGCATATTTTTTATATAATACCGAAAAATCATATGCTTGTAATAAATTATAGGAAAATTCAGTAAAAGATATTCCTTGATTATTAGAAAGAATTCTTCTTTTTACCGATTCTCGATTTATCATCCTATTTACTGAAAAATGTTTTCCAACATCACGTAAAAATTTTAATAAATTAATTTTACCAAACCAATCTTTATTATTGACAATTTCAGCACTATTCGTACCATGATTAAAATCAAGAAAAAAAGAAATTTGTTTAGAAATACATTTTCTCCATAAAATAATATCTTCCACATTATTGAATTTTCTTTCTGTAGTTTTAAAACTAGGATCTCCTATTAAACTTGTTGCCTCACCCAACAAAACAATTGGTTTATGTCCTAATAATTGAAATCTTTTTAAAGAAAGTAAAGGTAAAATATGACCTATATGTAAACTATCGGCAGTAATATCAAATCCGCAATAAAGCACAATAGAACCTCGTAACATACACTTTAATAATCCTTTTTCATCTGTCAACTGTGCTACAGATTTTCTTTCTTTTAACTCATTAATTAATTTTTCATATAACATAAAATCCCCATATTAACATAACGCTATTAAATATAAAATTTTATTTATCACTCTTATTAAAAAAAAATATTGCCGTTAATTAACTCAAAATTTTAAAAACACTTTATTGTTAATCTTGTATAAATACTATTTATTTAAAAAATTAATGTTTATTTAAAATAAATTATTTATAAATTTTACTACTATATATATAAATAAATTAAGATTAACAAAAGAATCTTTTAACTCAATATATATAACCTATAAAAATTATTATGTTTCTTAAATATCAATAGGATCTATATCTAATTTCCATTTTATTTTTCGAAACATAGGAATTATACTTATAAAATCAATACTAAATTGCAACACATTATGTAATTCATTACGAGAAGAACTCTGTAATAATAACTTATGAACATAGTATTTTCCATTTTTAGATTGATAAAAATCAGGACAAGTACCCATCATCCAAATATTTATATTACTTTCTTTTTTATTATTTTTTATAATATCTTGCAGAATTAAAAAAAGATTTTCTATCTTACAAGATTTTTTTATTTTAACATAAATCATAACATGATAAGTAAATGGAGGTAATTTTAAAAACTGTCTTTTTTTTAACAAATTAATGGATAGGTTAGAATAACCTTCTTGTATCAACTGATTTAAATCAGCATCATTAGGATATGTAGTTTGTATTAAAACTTCAAAATATTTAGAATAATTATCCAATAAATTAATAGAATGAGTATAAAATTGAGCAAATCGTTCTATAGAACGAAATGTCATAGACGTAAAATAAGAATCAATTAAAACCATTGCCACTAAAGTTATATTAACAAATAAACGTACACTATAAATATCTTTTTCTCTAATTAATATTATAACTCCTTTTTGCGACATATGCTGCAAAGCATTTTTATTAACATTTTTTTTTAATTTTGTACTTATATAATTAATACACAATACAGGTATATTAGAAAATATTCTTTTAACAGACACTTTCATATTTTCTATACCAAAACTACGAGAAATTAAATCTCCAGATCCACAATTAAAACAAAATAAAGGAACAGAAAACCTAACAAAACAAAATTTACAACATAAATCTTGATAATGTTCATTAAAATAATAATATTCATTACATAAATTACATTTAGCTATCCAATTGCAATGTTTACAGCATAAAACAAAAAAAATACAATTATTATTATTAATAATTAACAATACAGTTTTATTATTATAAATATGTTGATTAATTGAATTAATTAAAGTAATAGATAAGCCTCCTCTTAACTTTTCACTTTTAATATCAATTATTTTCTGTATTATTTTTTTCTTATCTAAAATAACTCGATGTAAATTAACATGTTGACATTTTTTGTTTATAACATTTTTTAACGTTTCTAAAGTAGGCGATACAGATTCTAATACTATGGGAATTTTTTCTTGATAAGCTCTTAAAATTCCTATATCTCTGGCATTATAACACCATCCTTTTTTATTTTTATAAGAAACACTATGTTCTTCATCTATAATAATAATTCCCAATTTAGCTATAGGAATAAAAATAGCTTTCTTAGTACCTATAATCACTGCTGTTTCATTATTTTTTGCCCTAAACCATATTGAAAACTTTTGATAATTAGTCGTACCAGAATAAAATGCATCAATTGGTACATTAAAATAAATTTGAAATAAAGAAATAACCTGATCCACAACATTATCATTTGAAACTAAAATTAATATTTGTAATCCTCTTTCAAGAATTTTTAATACTAAATTAAAATATATTTGTCGTTTTATCGTACTTTTCATACCTGTTAATAACCAAGAAGTAAAATACCTTCCTTTATTTAAAATTCTTTCAATGGTAAGATATTCTTTTTTATTTAATTTTATATCAAAATCTTTTATTAAAAATTTTTTTTTACTATTAGTAAACCAATGAGATGAAATATATACATCACATAAAAATTTATCTTTTAATTTTTTTAAAACATAATTAGATAAATTATATTTTTTAAATTCATTTTGAAAAACTGAATGATGACGCAATACCGACAAAGCATAATGTTGTTTTGGAGTTCTCTTTAAAATACTAATATCTATTTTCTTTCCTTTATTAGTAACTGTCCATTTATACAGTTGTATAGGAAAAATTACTTTCCCTTTTTTTAAAAAAGTAGGCAAAATATGACATAAAATATGTCCTATTGAACAATGATAATAAATAGAAGATAATTTTAACGTTTTCCATAATTTTTGAGTGTAAATAGGAGATTTATCAATAATAGAATAAATAGATCTTAATCTAAATTGTACTGTACCAATTTGATAGTAAAAAGATACTATCATACCTATTACTTTTCGCGTTCCAAATGGGACTGATACACGACTACCAACAATAGGAATTATTTCTTTAGGACAAGTATATTCAAAAAATTTTTTTATTGGTAAAAAAAGTACAACTTGTATAATAAACACAAAGATATCCATATAAAATATATGATTTATGAATCATGGCTATTTTTTAAATAAAATCAAAATATTTTAGCAATTAAATACAAAATTTATATATTAAAAATATAAATAATTTTAATAAAAAGTAAAATACTATTTATTATACTTTATTTTTAAATTCACATAAATGTTTAATAAAACATATTTTACATTTCGGTTTGATAGCAGTACATACATAACGACCATGTTTTACTAACCAACTATGAAAATCTAACATAAAATAAATTGGAACATGATTTAACAACTCTTTTTCTAATTCTTGAACTGTTTTACCTATTGCAAAATTAGTTCTATGAGATACTCGAAAAACATGAGTATCCACAGCAATTGTACTCCAATTAAAAATTAAATTTAATATTACATTTGCTGTTTTTCTTCCTACTCCAGGTAACTTTTCTAAATTTTTACGATCTTTAGGAACTTGACCATCATGTTTCAATAACAGAATAAAACAAGTATTAATAATATTTTTTGCTTTATTATTATATAATCCTATTTTTTTTATATAATGTTTCAATTTATTTATACCAAGAGATAAAATCTTTTCGGGAGTATTAGCTATAAAATATAAATTTTTAGTTACTTTATTAACATTTTCATCTTTAGATTTTGCTGATAAAATTACCGATATTAAACACTCAAATGAAGAAGAAAATACTAATTCTGTACGAAATAACGTATTTGTTTTACTAAAAATTTTCATAATATCATAACGTTTTTTTTTATTCAAAAAAAATATCCTCAATTCAAATATCTTTACAACAATTTTTATAAATTTCACAATTAATATTAATATTTTTTCTATTATCTAAAAAATATTTACATGCTGAAAGTAATGCTAAAATTATAAAACCTCCTGATGGAAATAAACTTAATAAAAGAGTATAATGTTGATCTATCACTTGAACGTAAAAAAAACTAATCCAATTACCAAATAATTTTTCAGAACCATTAAATAACATCCCAGTACCCAATATTTCTCGTACAGATCCCAAAAAAAACATCGCTATACTAGCCCCCACACCAGTATATAAACCATCTAAAAATGAAAAAAAAGGAGTATTTTTTATTGCTACAGAATCAGCTCTTCCCAATACAATACAATTAGTAACTATTAAAGAAATAAAAATACCTAATGAATTATATAAATTAAATGCGCAAGCATGCAATAACATGTCAATACAACTTACCATAGACGAAATAATCATCATATAAATAGGTATTCGTATATCTTTAGATATGAATTTTCTAAAAAATGAAATAGTAGTATTAGTACATACAAGAACCAAAGTGGTAGCAAAACCTAAACTTAATCCATTAATTGCTGTAGAAGTTACTGCTAATACAGGACATAATCCTAAAAATTGCACTAAAGTAGAATTATTTCTCCATACCTTAAAGATTAATAAAGATTTATTTAACTTCATGATTTCTCTCGCAAATGTTACATTGTGATATCATAGATGATATTTTTACCATTGAAACTACTACCTTTTTTATAATATTTACCATTGCTTGAGGAGTAATCGTTGCACCAGTAAACTGATCAATTTGACCACCATACTTTTTTAATTTAAAATTAGAATCCTTTAAACCAAATATATGTTTCCCTGAAAAATGTGTTATCCAATTAGAAACATCAACACTAATTTTATCTCCTATGCCCGGTGTTTCATGATGCTCTATAACTCGTACACCCAGAATGTTGCTATAAATATCAATTCCCAACAAGATTTTAATAAAACCAGAATAACCTTCTCTTGTAGTTATCTCAATAGCTATTGCTTTTATTTTATTATTTTTTTTAGCAATCCATAATCGATGATTAAACGTATCTCCTAAAACTTGATTTTTTATAAAATAACACTCATTTTGAACATTATTATCATATAAATATAAAGGTAAAACATCTGCTAAAATTTTCCTATTGTTCCTTTTCATTTGTAGGTCTATCATATTTTTTGTTAACTCATAAACAATAGAAGTTATACCTGATGTTAAAAAAGCAAAAAAACCAAAAATTAATACTTTTTTAAAAATATTAAGAAACATAATTATTCCTTATTATATCCATATACTTGAGGTACAGTGTAATAATCTATCAACGGTACTGTAATATTAGCTAACAATATTGCAAAAGCAACAGCATCCGGATAACCTCCAAAACTACGAATTAACCAAACTAAAAATCCAATTAATATACCAAAAATAATACGTCCCTTTTTAGTAGTAGGAACAGTCACAGGATCAGTAGCAATAAAAAATGCACCTAACATAGTAGCTCCAGAAAATAAATTAGTTAAAGGTGAAACTAATCTTTCGGAATCATAAAAACAACCTAAAGTAGATAACAAAGTTAAAACTAATAAAAAAAAGAAAGGAATTCTATAACAAATAATATTCATCCACAATAAAAAAATACCTCCTAAAAAATATCCTATATTAATCCATTTCCAAATAAAATTTACTTTAGAAAAATCACATATTAACGAATACCAATATCTAGAATTTGTATTTTGTATATTTTTATTTTTTAAATAAATATTCGTTTTGAACGAATCTAAAGGTGTAGCTTGAGTCAAGTTATTATTTCTTTTAATTGACTCTACAATTATATCTTTAGAATAATTATAGTTATAAAAAATAATACTTATAGTTTTTCTTAAACTAGGAGGATTCAATGATTGATCATAAGGTACTTTAAAACTCGTCATAAAAACAGGAGAAGATATTAATAAAAACACATAACCAGCCATAGCAGGGTTAAATAAATTTTGACCTAAACCTCCATATAATTGTTTAACTATAACTATAGAAAAAAACGTACCAATTATATTTAACCAAAACGGTAAAAAAGGAGGAAGACTAATACCAAATAAAACAGCGGTAACAATCGCTGAATAATCCGTTAAAATATTTTTAACCAATTTTCTTCTGATTATTAAAATCAACAATTCTGACAAAACCGCAGTAATGATCGCTATCAATATTTGTAATATTATCCCGTATCCACAATAATAAAACTGAATAGTAATTCCTGGAATACATGCTATTACTACACAAAACATCATCTGTTTAGTACTATATTTTTGATATATATCATTAAAATTTATCATTGAATAATGTTCTATTTTTATATCAATATTTTATATATATATTATTAAAATAATTAATGTATACATATTTATATTTCTATTATTTAATATTTAATCTTAACCCATTTTTTTTATTCTTTACTCTTTCAATAGCATCAAGAATACTTTTTTTTCTTGCTTCTTGTTCTTTTTTCAAAATAGATTTTTTTATCAAATCTTCTTTAAAAATATTTTCAAATGCATCATTTTTTTTAGAATTAGCAGCAGAATCAAAAAATATATTTTTTTTTGATATTATTTTTTTACTATTTAGTCTAAATTGTTTTTTTTGAAATCTATCTTTTGCTTCTTTAGATTTTATTTTAAAAATCTCTATTTCTTTTAATATACGTTTCTCTTTTTTAAAATAATTGAGTAGTGGAATATTACTAGGACATACTTGTTCGCATATTCCACATTCAATACAATCTTTAATTTTATATTCTTTTGTTTTATCATGATTCAAACCTTTAGAATACCAATAAAGCTGTTGAGGTAATAACTTCATTGGACATCCATTAGAACATTTACCGCAACGAATACAAGATTGTTCTAATTCTTTTTTTTTGATTTCATCATCAGAAGGTATTAAAATACAATTTGTACTTTTTAATACAGGAGTCTGAATATTAGAAATTACAGAACCCATTAATGGTCCACCTATTATTACTAATTTATTTTTTAAATTAAAATAATTAAGATGAATCAATAAATCACTAATAGATACACCAAACCTCACCCACATATTACCAGAATATGTAAGAGCCTTTCCCGTTATAGTAACTACACGACTAATCAACGGTTCTCCTTCTATAATAGCTTTTTTTACAGCATACACAGTACCAACATTATACATTACTATTCCCAAATTAGTCGCATGTCCATTATGAGGAATCTCTTTACCAGTTAAAATTTTAATTAACTGTTTACTACTACCTGAAGGATATTTTTGTTTTATAAAACGTAACTTAAAACCAGGATAATTTAATACTTCTTTTTTTATTTTTATAAAAAAATCATCTTGATCATCTGCTATCGCAATAATTACGTTTTTTACTCTTAATATCCATTGAATAATTTCACATCCTTTTAAAACATCAGATATATAATTTTCCATTAACCATCTGTCAGCTGTAATATAAGGTTCACTTTCTAAAGAATTAATTATTAAAGTATCTATATTATTATGAAGAGCTATACGTAATTTACGAGTAGTAGAGAACTGAGCTCCTCCTAAACCAACTATTCCATTTTTATAAATTAATTTAATGATATTTTCACGCTTTATTTTTTTATAATGATGTATAGGAAATAACTTTGTACTAATATCTTTTCCATCTGCAATTAAAAAAAAATCTATTCTATATTTATTTAAAATAAGATCATATAAATATCTCTTTATATCAATAATTTTCCCTGAAGTAGGAGCATGTATAGGAACTATATGTTTATTTCCTTCAACTAATAATTGTCCTTTAAAAACATAATCTCCTATCTGTACTCTTAATTGAACCTTTTCAAAAGTATAAAAATTTAGATAAACGACAAATTGATCTCCTGGTAATATTATTTTCTCTGGTAATGTTTTTATGTTTTTTTTCATAAATAGAAAATCTATTCCACCATGGAAATCTTGTTTCTTTTTTTTAAAAAAAAAAATAACTACCTTATTTATTTTAAAATATAAAATAGAAAAAAAATTAAAAATCGATTTTTTCAAACCTATTAAACAATTTTTTATTTTCATGAACAATACTTTTAGTATGAATACAATCAAGGGGACAAACGGGTATACATAAATTACAACCTGTACAAAAATCAGTTAACACAGTATGCATTAAATTTAATGAACCTATTATTGCATCTACCGGACAAATTTCACGACATTTAGCACAACCAACGCAATTTTGTTCATCAATAAACACTACTGTAGGAATAATCTTTACTGGTAAAAAATTTGTATTATATTCAGTAGTATCTATATTTAACAAATTTTGCAATTTTAAAAATACATCTTTACCACCTGGAAGACATTTATTAATTTTTTCTTTATTTTTAAAAATAGCTTTTGCATAAGGTAAACAACCTGGATATCCACATTGACCACATTGACTCTGTGGTAAAATATCTTCTATTTTATCTACAATAGAATGTTGTTTTATTTTATATTTATAAGAAAAATAGTATAAAATTAATCCCAATATTATACTAAAAAAACTAAAAATAAAAATAATACTAATTATATGTGTTATCAAAATTTTATTAAACCATTAAATCCCATAAATGACATCGACATTAATCCAGCAGTAACTAACGCAATAGGTGACCCTTTAAACGGTAAAGGTACATCAGCCAAAAAAATACGTTCTCTCATACTCGAAAATAATATCATTACCAATGAAAAACCAATAGAAGAACTAAATCCGTATATAACTGCTGGAATAAAACTATAATTTAACTTTAAATTTAATAAAGGAATAGCTAAAACAACACAATTGGTAGTAATTAAAGGTAAAAATATACCTAATAATCTATAAAAGTAAAAACTCAATTTTTTAATTATAATTTCTATAACTTGCACACTAACCGAAATAATTAACATATACATTATAATACGAAGATATACCATATTATATGGTACTAAAATATAATAGTTTACCAACCAAGAAAACATTACAGAAATAGTAATAACAAAAGTAGTAGCCAAACTAATTCCTATTGCTGATTCAATTCTTTTTGACGCTCCAATAAAAGGACAAATACCTAAAAATTGCACTAAAATAAAATTATTTATCAATATATTACTAATAAACATTACACAGTAATCTATCATATTAAACTCAAAAATGAATAATATTTTGAAAAGTAAATAAACAAATTTTTATATTAAATGTTCCTAACATTAAGAATGTTATACTATTAATAATACCAATATTATTTTTTATTAATAATAAATTACTAATTTATATTTTTTTATAATCTTATATTATAAAATATTATTTTTATAATACGTAATGCCATATAAATTTAGGAACACAACCTAAATCAAATAATTGACCACCAGAAGCTAATTCAGCTCTACGATGATCAGCTGCCCTATACATATTGATTAATTCATGATCATTTAATAAAGAATAATTAAGATGATCAAAAAGTTTTTCAAGACTTTTTAAAGAATTAACACGACGAAATTTTAATAAATAATCTTGTGTTGTCATAATTTTTAAAATAATCAAAAAATAAAAGAAATGTACACGCAAATAATATATAAAATATATTAAATACATCAAATATGTTTAATCAAACTAACAGCCAAAATTTTTAAATATTTTTCAAATATATAAAAATATATTAATTTTTAATATTGATCAAATTTAAAATATTAAATTTTATTTAATTGTTTGAATAAATTTAATTCAAAAAATTAAAATCGTTTATACTTTATACATAAACAATATCTATCATTTTTTTATTTTATGTAATCAATACCAATAACAATCAAATATAATATATATATTAAATAATTTTATTTAAATATTTATTGTTAAAAATTAACATTAATTTCAATTCAAATTAAAAATAATTAATAATAAAAAACTTAATATTATTATTTTTTTTAAAAAATTACTTATTTAATATTTTCTCTGAATTATCTATTAACAATTTTGTATAATAATCAACTTCAATATTAACGGTATCACCTATTTTTTTATTTCCTAACGTTGTTAACAATATTGTTTCTGGAATTAAATGTACATAAAATGTATTATTAACTACCTTTCCTATAGTTAAACTCACTCCATCAACAGAAATAAATCCTTTATGCAATATATATTTCATAATATATTTTTTATTTATATAAAAACATATTACTCTATTTTTTTTAGATAAAAAAATATCTGTAATAATAGCTGTAGTAATTACATGTCCAGATATTATATGTCCTCCTATTTCATCTCCAAATTTCGCAGATCTTTCGATATTAATATTATCGCCCAATTTTAATAAAGAAAAATTAGTACAATCTATAGTTTCTTTAATAACATCAAAAAAAACAATATTATTTTTAATGTATTTAACAGTTAAACAACAACCATTATTTGCTACTGAATCTCCTGTTTTTAATTTTTTTAACAAAAATATGTTAAATTTGATACCATACGTAAAAAAAACACTATTTCCTTCAATACTGGAAACTGTCGCAATACCATTAATAATGCCAGTAAACATATAATAATATCAATCCTAATTTAAAATAAAGATATTTACTATTTTTTAAAAAATAAAATTTAATAATATATCGAAATTTATTTTTACTATCAGTCAATATTTTTAATTAAAATTAATTTTTTATTGATAAATTATTTTAACTAATTTTTATTATTTAATAATAAAAAATATCATATAAAAATTTAA
Organism: Buchnera aphidicola (Pemphigus immunis); assembly: GCF_964059115.1. NCBI lineage: Bacteria > Pseudomonadati > Pseudomonadota > Gammaproteobacteria > Enterobacterales > Erwiniaceae > Buchnera > Buchnera aphidicola. The sequence goes on along the minus strand of NZ_OZ060408.1, from coordinate 114,684 downwards.
AAAAAATTATGTAATCTATAATTTTATTTGTAAAATATAAAAATATTATTATATAATTAATAATTTCTATGATATCATAAATAAAAAATATATTATATCATATATTTAATAACTGAACTATTATATATATTCATGTTAATAAAAATAAAATATATTCAATATCTCCTGCAAACTATACAAATAAACAAAATTACTATTTAGATAAAAAATATCTTTACAAATTATTTTTAAATAAAAATAATAAATATATCTATTTAATAATTTTTTTATTATATCAAATATAAAATAACAACGTTGCTATTAATATATTGAAAAATAATTTGTATTTAAAATAACAATATTTCTTACATTTTATATAGAATAATATTTTTAATATCATCAAAAATATTATAAATAATTTTATATACGTCCGTAGCTCAGTTGGTTAGAGTATCACCATGACAAGGTGAAGGTCGGTGGTTCAAATCCACTCGGACGTACCATATTATTAAAAAATAAATATTTTACGAAAAATAATAAGTGATATAAATCATGATAAAAGAATTAGAAAAAATGTTGTATAAAAAAAAATATTTTTTAATATGTTATAGCGGAGGATTAGATTCTACAGTTCTTTTACATCTGTTATTAAAATTAAAAAAAACAAAAAAAATTTTTTTCCGTGCGATACATATTAACCATAAATTAAATATTAATTCTGACAATTGGAGCGATCATTGCAAAAAAGAATGTAAAAAATATAACGTTCCTATTGTTATAAAAAATGTTAATCTTAATTTAAAAAAAAATAATATAGAATCAAAAGCCAGATCCATGAGATATAAAGAAATATATAAAAATCTACTACCTAAAGAAATAATATTAACAGCTCATAATTTAAATGATCAATGTGAAACTTTTTTATTAGCTTTAAAAAGAGGAAGTGGACCAAAAGGTCTTTCTAGTATGTCCACTTACAAAAAAATAGATAATATAATCCATATTAGACCGTTATTACAAATAGATCGAAACACATTAGAAAAATGGGCTAAAAAAAATAAATTAAAATGGATAGAAGATAACAGTAACTGGGATACAAATTACGATCGTAATTTTTTAAGAAGAAAAATAATACCGATATTAAAAGAAAGATGGCCAAAATTTATAAAAAATTGTACACGGAGTGCCAAAATTTGTAGTGAACAAGAAGAAGCGTTAAATTATTTTACAACTGATATTATAAAAAAAACAGTATGCACAGATAAAACATTAAATATTACTAATCTTAAATATCTAAAAAAAGAAATACTTAATATCATTTTAAGACATTGGATCTCTTTACATCACGTTAATATGCCTTCCTATAAAGGACTATATAAAATATTCACAGATATTATTAATAGCAAAAAATCTGCATCACCTAAAATAAGTTTTAAAAAATATGAAATTAGAAGATATAGAAAAAAATTATATTTATTAAAACCAATTTTACCTTCCTTAAAAAATAGAATAATTTTTTGGCATAAAACTCAAACATCTTTAGCACTTCCCAATCAATTAGGATATGTAACTCAAGATAAAATGGGAGTTAAATTACCTAGTCCAGAAAAAAAAGAATTGGTCAACATTCGTTTTCAAGCTAATGGTAGCTTCCTTATTGAAGGACAAAAACACAAAAAAAAATTAAAAAAAATATGGCAATTACTAAATATACCAATATGGCAAAGAGAAAATATTCCCTTATTATTTTATAATAATCGTTTCATTGGTGCTCTTGGTATTTTTACCATAAAAAATAAAAACATTAAAGTATATCACTATTGGTATTTATCTTGGTGTAACTATATTACTAAACAATAAAACAATAAAATATCCAAAATTTTTAGAAAAGAATTAAATTTTATACATATACTAAAACATTTCATGTGACTATAATTTAATTTTATTGATATCAATCCTTTTATATAAAATTTTAAATTTAGAGATAGTGTGATTTAATAAAGGTTTTTTTATACCTTTCCAATCTAATTTTATTTTTAAAAAAAATTCTGATTTCTCTGCTAAAGATGGTGTTACCGGTTTTAACCAAGTCATAATTACCCTAAATAAATTTACTCCCATAGATGCAATCATATGTAATTGATTATATTTTTCATTGGATAATGTCCATGGTTTTTGATCATTTATATATTTATTAGCAACATCTGACAATATCATAATTTTTTTCATAGCTAAAGAAAATTCACGATTATTAAAAAGATCCTCTATATTTTTAGATTCAGAAATAAATCTCATATATAATTCTATATCACTTAATTGATCAGAAAGTTTTCCAAAAAAAATTTTATTGATAAAACTAGCGCTACGTGAAGCTAAATTAACAACTTTATTTACAATATCTGTATTAACTTTTTCTACTAATTGATAAATATTAAATTCAATATCTTGAATATTATTAGATAATTTACATGCATAATAATATCGTAAACTATCTGAATCTAAATATTTTAACCAATCTGATGCTAATATATAATCATTTTTAGATTTTGATAATTTATTTCCACGAATGGTCACATAACCATGTACAAAAATCTTTGTAGGTTTACGGAATCCAGTTGCTTCTAATATTGCTGGCCAAAACAAAGTATGAAAATAAATAATATCTTTGCCAATAAAATGATATAACTCACAATCGGAATTTCTGTTCCAAAATTCATCAAAATTTAAATTTGTTCTTTTTTTACAAAGGTTTTTAAACGTACTCATGTAACCAACGGGAGCATCTAGCCAAACATAAAAATATTTATTTAAATAATTTAAAATTTTGAATCCAAAATAAGGTTCATCTCTAGATATATCCCATTGTTTTAAACCAATTTTAAACCATTCCTTAGTTTTATTTAAAACATATTTATCTAATACTCCAGAAAAAATCCATTTTTTTAGAAAATCACTAAAAAATGGTAAATTAAAAAACAAATGAACAGAAGTACGTACTATAGGAATAGAATTAGATAAAACAGATAGAGGATTAATTAAATTTATAGCCGCATAAACAGTACCGCATACTTCACAATGATCCCCATATTGATTTTCAGATTTGCAAGAAGGACAAAATCCTTTTACAAAACGATCAGGTAAAAAAATTTTCTCTTTATCATCATATAACTGAGAAATAGTACGTTCCTTAATATAACCACTACTATTTAATAAATTATATATTTTTTGTACTAAATCGTAATTTTCTTTACTATGTGTTGAATAATAATTATCATAAGATATTTGAAAACTTGAAAAATCATATTTATGTTCTTTATAAATTTTAAAAATTAATTCTTCAGGTAAAATGTTTTGTTTTTTTGATTTTAACATTACAGCTGTACCATGAGCGTCATCAGCACAAATAAACCATACTTCATGACCTATCATTCGATTATAACGAACCCAAATATCAGCTTGAATATGCTCTAATAAATGACCAAGATGAATAGAACCATTTGAATACGGTAATGCACAAGTTACTAACATCTTTTTTTTTAAAAAACTCATTTTAAAATCTCTCAGAAAAATACTGTAATAAAAATATATATAAATTATATCAATAATTAATTTAATCTTAAAAATCTTACCACCTTCAACATCTTATAATTTAAATATATACACTCATCACAATTATTATAAAAAAAAGAATTTATATTTATATCCATAAAATTAGATATAAAATATTTAAATTAAACATCAAAATTAATTTGTTAACATCAAAAAATTATAAAACTTTTCTTTCTACCCAAAATTTATAAATTTAAATCGATCATTACCTAAATTAGTTCAAAATAATCCTAAACTCTAAAAAAACTAAACTTTTATAAATTTTATAACCGTAAAAATAATACCTAATACCAAAATAATTATCTTTAAAAAAATATATCGAAATAAAAATTTTATAACTCGTAATGAAATCTTAAAAATCTAATTTTTTACATTCACTAAAATTTACACATTGTTTATTTTTTTGTTACTAAAATAAATAAATTTTAACGTAAATTAAAAATATCATGATTAATAGTTTCACTATGAAAAATAAAAATACTAAATTTATTAATCAAATATTCAATATCATTAATCAATAATTGTAAAAAAATTTACATATATTATACAAAATCACTTTAAAAATAATCTTTATAAAAACTACTTTATATTTTATTTTTTAATATAAAAAAAAATTAATATTTTTATTTAGCTAAAATAAGATATTATCTTGTTAATCTTTTTAGTACCTGAGTCTATATTTATCTCTGGTACTAAAGAATAAAAATATTAATTATTCAATACGTGTCGTAAATATATTTCATTAAATATATTTAATATTTTTATCAGAATATTTTTATTCCAACCAATTAGTATGAAAAAAACCATCTCTATCGATACGTCTATACATATGAGCTCCAAAATAATCTCTTTGTGCTTGCAGTAAATTAGCTGGCAAAATAGCTGTTCTATAACTATCATAATAAGCAATCGCAGCAGAAAACGTTGGAATAGGAATTCCATTAATTACAGCATAAGATACAACACTCCGAAGAGAATTTTGATATTCATTAGCAATATTTTTAAAATATGGAGTTAATAATAAATTAACAATATCATTTTTTTCTACATATGCATCAGTAATTTTTTGTAAAAACTTAGCTCGGATAATACATCCTGCACGAAATATTTTTGCTATTTTTCCATATGATAAATTCCATTTATATTTTTTAGAAGCCGATTTAAGTTGAGAAAAACCTTGAGCATAAGATATAATTTTCCCTAAATATAAAGCTTTTCTTAATTTTTCAATAAAATCTTTTTTATTTAAAGATAATTTATTTATTTCAGGTCCAGATAAAACTGTTGAAGCATAGACTCGTTGTTCCTTAAGAGCAGAAATATAACGCGAAAAAACAGACTCTGTAATCAAAGAAAGTGGTTCTTCTAAATCTAAAGCACTTTTACTAATCCATTTACCTGTTCCTTTATTATCTGCATGATCTAAAATTAAATCTATTAAATATTTTCCTGAACCATCTTTTTTCTTAAATATTTCTTTAGTGATGCTAATTAAATAACTATTTAATTCACCTTTATTCCAATTATCAAATGTATTTTCTAATTCTTTATTACTCATTGATAAAATGTTTTTTAATAAAAAATATGTCTCTGATATTAATTGCATATCACTATATTCTATTCCATTATGAACCATTTTTACGTAATGACCAGCTCCATCAGGACCAATATAATCTACACAAGATTCTCGATCATTAGCTTTTGCTGCTATTTTTTTTAATATAGGAGATATTAAATCATAAGATTTTTTTTCTCCACCTAACATAATAGACGGTCCGTTTAATGCTCCATCTTCACCACCAGAAATACCTGCTCCAAAAAAGTTTAAACCTATTCGAGATAATTCACTACAACGTCGTATTGTATCTTTATAAAAAGAATTACCTCCATCGATAAGAATATCACCGATCTCAAGATGAGGAATAATAGACTCAATTGTTTCATCTGTTGGCAATCCTGCTTTTACCATAATCAAAATGCAACGAGGTTTTTTTAAGGAATTAACAAATTCTTTTATTGAAAAATATGGATAAATTCGTTTATCTATACTTTTTTGCATTAATTGATTTGTTTTTTCAGAAGAACGATTGAAAACAGAAACCGTATAATGATTTCTCTCTATATTTAGTGCTAAATTACTACCCATCACTGATAAACCTATAACACCAATATTATTTTTTAACATTTTCACTCCTATTTTCTAAAAATAAATATATAAATAATAATATATATTTTAATAATCAATAGATTTTTAAAAATTAATGAATTTTTTATTTAAATAAAAATATAAAAATAATATTATTATATAATTATAAAAGTAAATAAGAAATCTAAATAAAAATTAAATATAAAAATAATTAAATATTTAATGCTGTAACAAAAAAATTTTTATATCAAAATAAATACTATTTATTTCTTTTACGCAAATTAGATATTACCAAATTAAAATCTAAAGATTGATTTTGTAATAAAACCAGTAAATGGAATATCAAATCTGAAGATTCATTAATTAACTCTTCCCTGTCATTTGTCACAGCCGCAAGTGCAGTTTCTATACCTTCTTCAGCAACTTTTTGAGCTATCCTTTTAGTACCTGAAGAATATAAATTATTTGTATAAGAAAGATTCTTATTATTTTTTTTTCTCTTCTTTAAAATATTTTCCAAATAATATAAAAAAGTAAAATCTGGAATCATATAAGATACAAAACAGCTACTACGATCTAAATGACAAGTATTACCTTGTGGTATAACCAATATTAAAATAGAATCATAATCACAATCCAAACTGATATTAACTACTTTCAAATAATTACCTGAACTCTCTCCTTTAGTCCATAAACGTTTTTTTGTACGCGAATAAAAAGTAACTATTTTTTCCTGATTAGTTTTATCTAAAGCCTCTTTATTCATATATCCATGCATTAATATTTCACCAGATACACTATGTTGAATAATTGCTGGTAACATATCTCGAATTTTATTCCAATTAATTTTTAAATACGCTTTTTTATTTAACATTCTCGAATCACAATACCTTTATTTAATAAAAATTCTTTTAGTTCTCTTATTTTTATAATTCCTTTATGGAAAACTGAAGCAGCTAAAGCGCCATCTACGTTTGCATCATTAAATACATCATAAAAATGTTCAACTTTACCAGCTCCTCCAGAGGCAATTAAAGGAACTGTACATATTTCTCGTGCTCGATTTAATAAACGTATATCATAACCACAACACATTCCATCTTGATTCATCATATTTAAAACGATTTCCCCAGCACCAAGTGTTTGTACTTTTTCTATCCATCTAAAAGTATCCAATTCTGTTTTAAATATTTTATTTTCATCTCCTGTATATTGATATACTTGATAAATATCTTTTTTTTTATCAAACCAAGAATCAATTCCTACTACTACACATTGTGCTCCGAAACGATCTGATATTCTGCTTATTAAACTAGAATCTTTTATTGCAGGTGAATTAATAGAAACTTTATCAGCTCCAAACTTAAGGATATTTACTACGTCATTTATACTATTAATTCCTCCTGCTACACAGAATGGAATATCAATTACTTCTGCAATTTTTTCTATCCATTTTTTATCCACTAATCTATTAGTAGGTGAGGCAGTAATATCATAAAAAACCAATTCATCAGCACCTTCTTTCGCATAATATTTAGCTAACGGAATTATATCACCCATAATTTTATGATTACGAAATTGTATACCTTTAACTACTAAACCATCTTTGACATCCAAGCAAGGAATTATGCGTTTTGCCAACATTGAATTGCCTCTGATATAGTAAATTTATTTTCTAACAAACCTCGTCCTATCACTATTCCATATATTCCACATGATTTAAGACAAGAAATGTCATGCAACGTACTTACTCCACCTGAAGATTGAAATTTAATATGTTTAAATAAACTTGATATTTCTTTATATAAAACAAAATTAGGACCTAATAGAGTACCATCTTTAGATATATCTGTACACAAAACATGTTCCAATCCCACTTCAGAAAATTCATTAATAATATCTTCTAAAATTAATTTAGAGTAATTTTGCCAACCATTAATTAAAACTTCTTTTTCATTCTTTTCGTTAATTAAAACATCTAAAGCAAGAACAATTGCATTTCCACCATAAACATTAAACCATTTTTTTACCTCTTTTGGGTTTATAATTGCAGAAGAACTAATAACTACTCTTTTAACTCCTGCTCGAAATAACACTTCAATATCCTTTTCCGTTCTAATACCACCACCAATTTGTAAAGGTATATTAACTTTGGCTAATATTTGTTTTAATAACTGAATCTGCCTATGATTAGGATCCTTAGCTCCATTAAGATCTACTAAATGAACAATTTTAATTTCTTGAATATCATGATAGTTTAATAATTTATTATAAATATCATCTTTATAATATTTTATTTTAGAATAATTACCTTGATACAATCGCACAATTTTAGAATTCATTAAATCTATTGCCGGAATTATCATAATATTATATCTCTAAAAAATTTTTTATTAATTGTGCACCAGATTCACCTGATTTTTCAGGATGAAATTGTACTCCTAAAAAATTATTCTTTTTAACAATAGCACTAAAAAATGTTCCATAATATGAACTTGCTATTGTATACTTGTTAATTTCTACAGCATAACTATGTACAAAGTAAAATCGAGATTTATTCCTGATATTTCTAAATAATGTTGAATTATTATTTATTATAATTTCATTCCATCCTGTATGAGGTATAGATAACTTATCCACTTTTAACTTGGATACAACAGTATCAATAACGTTTAACATTTTAAGACCTTGACATTCTTGACTATATGAACATAACAGTTGCATTCCGAGACAAATACCCATCACAGGTTTTGTAAAATTTTTAATAATTTTAATTAAATTGGATAAATGTAATTGTTGCATAGCTGTCTTAGGTGTTCCTACTCCAGGTAAAAATAGTTTATCTGCATTTAATATAAGATTTATTTCTCTAGTTATAATAGGATTATAACCTAATCTTTGTATAGCATATCTTAAAGAATACAAATTAGCACAACCAGTATCGATTATTATAATATTCATTATAAAATTCCTTTCGAACTAAATATTTTATTTCCTTCTATACGAATAGCTTCTTTTAATACTCTTCCAAAAACTTTAAAAATACTTTCAATTTGATGATGATCATTATTACCTGATGAACGAATATGCACTGTGCTTTTCATTGCATAAGATAATGAGTAAAAAAAATGTTCAACCATATCTGTAGTCATATCTCCTACAGATTGATTTTTAAATTGAGCTTGAAAATTTAAATAAGGACGTCCTGAAATATCCAAAATGCATGTTGCCACACTTTCATCCATTGGCAAAGAAAATCCATATCTATTAATTCCAATTTTATTACCTAATGCTTTCAACAAAGACTGACCTAAACATATCCCGGTATCTTCTATAGTATGATGATCATCAATACAAATATCTCCTTTTGCAAGAATATTCATAGAAATACCGCTGTGAACAGAAATTTGTTCTAACATATGATTAAAAAACATTAATCCAGTATCGATATTACTTTTATTTTTTTTATCCAACCAAACTTCGACATGAATTTCAGTTTCTCTTGTCTTACGAAAAACTTTAGCAAATCTATTATTTGAAATAATCTTTTTTGCTATTTTAGACCAATTAAAATTATTTCTATTATATAAAATTCCTTTGATACCCATATTATCTGCTAATTCTATATCCGTTTGTCTATCACCTATTACATAACTGACTTCTTTTTTTAAAGAATTATCATTTAACCAAGGTTTGACCATTTCTATTTTAGGTTTTCTGCAACAACAACGATCATGTACGTTATGAGGACATATTAAAATATTATCGAAAGTAATACCTTGAGATTTAAATATTTCTAGCATAAATTTATGGGGTTTTTCAAAAGAAGAATATGGAAAATTATCTGTTCCTAAACCATCTTGATTAGTAATCATAACAAATCTATAACTATATTTTTTTAATGATAATAAAGCAGATATCACTTTTGGCTCTAATATAATTTTTTCAATACTGTCTATTTGATAATTTGTTTCTGGTTCAGAAATGAGAGTACCATCACGATCAATAAATAAAACTTTTTCAGGCATAAATTTATCCTTTACTGTTTGTAACAAATAATTTTAATACATTTATTAACTTTAAACATTCATTAAAATTACCTATTGATATACGTATACATTCATTCAAGAATATTTTAAAATTCTGATTTCTAACAATAATTCCCTGTTCCCAAAGAAAAAGAAAAATTTTATCAGCATTAATAAAATGTACCAAAATATAATTACTATCACTTTTAAAAATTTTTTTAACATATTTAATTTTTTTTAATTCTTTGATCAACCACATTTTATTAGAACATAATTCTAATACTCTATTTTTCATTATACCAATATTTTTTTTAGATAAAGCTTGATAGGCTATATCAGTTACTGGTGTTGGCAATGGATAAGGAGCAATTACTCTAGATAAAATACGAATAATTTCTGTATTAGCCAACACAAAACCACAACGTAATCCTGCTAAAGCAAATGCTTTTGATAGTGTTCTTAAAATTACCAAATTAGGATAATTTTGTAACCAAGAAACAATACTTTTGTTTTCACAAAATTCAATATAAGCTTCATCTACTATTACCAATGCAGTATTGGAAAAAATTTTCAAAATAAGAAAAATATCTTGACTATGAATAATATTTCCTGTTGGATTATTAGGACTACAAATATAAATTAACTTTACTCCAATATTTTTTTTTTCAATAGATTTAACATCTAATTGCCAATTCTTTAACATTGGAATACTGCACACTTTTACACCGAATATATTGGCATTAATAACATACATATCATAAGTAGGAGGACAATAAATAATTGAATCTATTTTAGGTTCACAAAAAGCACGCATTAATAATTCTATTCCTTCATCAGCTCCACGTGTCACTAATATATTATTGGATGATATTCCAACATAATCAGCATATCTCATAATTAATGATTTAGGTTGAGGTTCAGGATAACGATTAAAATAAGTTTCTTGCAAAGTAAACTGATTCGACATAGGAGACTCATTTGCATTTAACCATACTTCTCCTTTTCCACCAATTTTACGAGCTGACTGATAGGGAACTAATTTCTGTATATTTTTACGAACTAAATTTATAATTTTTAGTTTCATTTTTTCCCTTTTATAAAATCGAGTCGTAATTTTATAGAATTACTATGAGCTTCCATTTTTTCTATATTAGACAAAGTTAAAACAGTAGATGAAATATTTAAAAATCCTTCTTTCGTTAATGTTTGCACATTAATTCTTTTTTGAAAATCTATTAAACTTAAACCTGAATATACAGAGGCACATCCATAAGTAGGTAAAACATGATTGGGTCCTGAAGCATAATCTCCTACTGTTTCTGAAGACCATTGACCTAGAAATATGGAACCAGCATTAATAATATCACATAACAAATCTTGAGCGTTAACAGTATTAATTATTAAATGTTCAGGTGCATATAAATTAGAAATATTAATACATTCTAATAAATCATGTGTAAAAATGATAAAACTTTTAGATAATGATTTTTTTATTAAATCTGATCTGGGTAGTTGAAACAATTGATTTTCTAACTCTTTAAGCACTAAATTAATTAATTTTAAACTAGGAGTTAATAAAATTACTTGAGAATTAGGTCCATGTTCTGCTTGAGCTAATAAATCTGAAGCAACAAAAACAGGATTAGATTTAGCATCAGCAATCACTAACACTTCTGAAGGACCTGCTAACATATCAATAGCCAAATTATCTAATAATTGATTTACTTGCCTTTTAGATTCAGTAACATATTCGTTACCAGGTCCAAATATTTTATTCACTTTAGGGATTTCATTTGTACCAAAAGCCAAAGCAGCAATTGCTTGCGCTCCACCAATTTCAAATATCTTATGTACACCACATACATCTGCTGCATACAAAATTTCATCAGTAATAGGAGGTGGAGAACAAAGAATAATATTCGAACATCCAGCAATTTTCGCAGGTACTGATAGCATTAATACTGTCGATACTAAAGGAGCGTAACCACCTGGAATATATAATCCTACCGATTCTATTGGTCTGATTAACTGTTGACAATAAATACCAGGTTGTACTTCGATAGAAATTGAATCCATTTTTTGTGCTAAATGAAAATATTCAATGTTTTTTATTGCTGATAAAATAGCATTTTTTTTATTTTGACTTACATTATAATGAGATCCAGAGATTTTATCTCGACTAATTGCAAAATTATCTATATTCATATTATCAAATATTTGCGAATATTTTTTTAATGCTACATCTCCTAATATTCTAACATCTGAAATTATTTTTTTTACTGATTCTTTTATTTTATTAGATCGGGAAAAAACTGGTCTGATAAAAATTTTATTTTTTTCAAAAAAACTTAATTCTTCCCAATTAATTATTTTTAAAATATTTTTCACAAAGTTTACTCCATCATTTTCTCAATAGGTAAGACTAAAATTGAACTAGCACCTAAAGATTTTAATTTCTCCATAGTTTCCCAAAATAAAGTTTCGCTACTTACCATATGCATTGCAACTTTAGTTTTATCTCCTGCTAACTTTAATACCGTTGGTTTTTCTGCTCCATGTAATAAAGAAACTACTTCTTCTAATTTACAAATAGGAGCATGTAACATTATATATTTAGATCCCCTAGCTTTGATTACTCCTTGAATACGAGTCATTAATTTACTAATAATTTCTTTTTTAAAATCTGAGAGAAGACCTGGACGACATACTAAACATGCGTTAGATTTATAAATTACTTCTACTTCTTGTAATCCATTAGCTTCTAATGTGGCTCCTGTAGAAACTAAATCACATACAGCATCAGCTAAACCTGCCCGCGGTGCTACTTCTACAGAACCATTTAACATACAAACTTTAAATAAAATACTTCTCTTATCAAGATATTTTTTTAATAAATGAGGATATGAAGTAGCTATTCTCATGTTACTTAAATTCTTAATATTTTTATATTTTTCATTTATCGGTATAGCCAAAGATAATCTACAAATACCAAAATCAAGACGTTTTAAAATAGTATAAAAACCATTTCGCAACTGAGCTTGACGACTTAGCAATTCTTCTTCTAAAACATTTTCTCCTACAATACCCAAATCTACTACCTCATCCATAATTAAACCTGGAATATCATCATCACGAACTCTCATAACGTCAATAGGCATGTTTTCAGCAAAAGCAATTAAACGTTGTTGATTTAAATTGATTTTTAAACCACATCTAGTTAATAATTTTCTAGAATCATCACTAAGTCTACCACTTTTTTGCATAGCTATTCGTAAACGATTATTATTTATCATTAATTAAATCCCATTTTTATAAATTATTGATAAATGAGAGCATTTAATTTAAAAAATCTTAAGTGACTAAAAAGATTTTTTAAATTAAATGCTCTCATTTATCAATAATTTATAAAAAAGAATATAAACTTTATCATAAAATAATTTATTTGAAACATAATAGTAAATAATACTAATTATAATATATATATTTTAATAAATAATACCTATTAAAAAATCATTAAAATAAATTTATAAATACTAAAGATCAAATTTTTCACTAAAAAATATATTTTATGCTTAAATACTAAAAATATAACATAAATTATCCCTTGCAGGAATTGAACCTGCAACTAACTCTTAGGAGGAGTTTATTATGTCCATTTAACTAAAGGGATAAGATAACAAATGTAATTATCTCACCATTTTACATACATGAAAATAATATTCTATTGTTCTAAAAATAATTTTATAGAAAATACAACATCGAACATTAAAAATATATTCTTATATACTCATTTTTAATATAAAAATATAACTTTTTCAATATTAATAAAATAAAAAAATATGTCTATATTACACAAATTATAAACCATAAAAAATTTACATTACTTACTTAAAATATAATATTTATATTATCATATGTAATATTAATTATAAAATAATTAATATTACATATTTCAGACTAAAATAAATATGTTATAAAAATAACATTTTATATTTAAAAATATTTTCTACAAAAAATGTTATTAATAATTTAAATTAATAACTATAAAAAATAATTAAATGTATCACTTTGTACAATATTTTTATTTTAAAAATATTTTAAAAATAAAAAATTAACTATTCATAATATAGTTATATTTTATATAATAAGCATATTTTAAATACATTTGATCCTTTAAAAAAATATAAATTTTAAAAATTATAAAAAATTTTTACTAAAAATAAATATGATTTAATTTTTATCTATTTCAATTAAAAAAATAATAGCAGCTCCATTTCCAAATACTTTTGATGAACGATAAAATGCTATTATATCAGGATGTTTAGATAACCATAAAGGAGTTTCTTGTTTTAAAATATGTTTACCATGACCATGTATAATTCCTGCACAAAAAAAATGTTTTTCTCTACAAATAGCTATTAATTTCCCTAATTCTCTCTTTGCTTCATATCGTGTTAAACCATGTAAATCAAGAAAAATATCAGGATTATATTTCCCTTTTTTTAAATCATATAACTCCTTTTTATTAGTATCGTTACGTACATAACACCCTGAACCATCATTTATTTTAGTCTGTAAACTATATGATGAAAAATAATGAGCATGCGCTTCTGCTTCATGAATTTTCCTTCTTAAAAAATTACAATTTCCTTGTTTACTGATCCGAGAATGATATATAGTATCTTGTACTATTTTTTTTGTTCCATTAATAAACTGATTAAAAATAAAATTATCTTCGAAGATAATAGAACTACTTTTACTCATAATTTTAAATCACTAAAATAATAATTACCTATAAAATCTATATTCTGATTTAAAATAAACTATAATTTTAGCAATACCTCCTTATTTAATAAATAGATATTATTCAAGATAATTTGTAAACAGCTAAAAAGTCAATAAAATATTTACATTATATATTATTTAACCTATTGACACCGAAACAACAAAAATAATTATATAATAAAATATTATATTATATAAAAAATATAAAAAATCAGTCTTATACACTTATTGAAAATATTTAACTTTACTTTTATCAAATTAACTAATTATCAAATCCATACTTTAAATTATAATTTTATCATCTAAAAATATAAGGAAAATACATGGCTGGAAACAAAATTGGAAAAATGTTTACCATAACTACATTTGGAGAATCACATGGCCCTTCATTAGGTTGTATTATAGATGGTATTCCTCCTGGATTCCCATTATCTACTGATGATTTACAAAAAGAACTAAATCGTAGAAAACCAGGAAAATCAAAATATACAACCCAACGTCGTGAAAAAGATCAAATTAATATTCTGTCAGGTATATTTAATGGAGTAACTACCGGAACAAGTATGGGATTAATGATCAATAACACCGATCAACGTTCACAAGATTATGAAAAAATTAAAAATATATTTAGACCTGGACATGCGGATTATACTTACGAGAAAAAATATGGACTAAGAGATTACAGAGGAGGAGGAAGATCATCTGCTCGAGAAACAACTATGAGAGTTGCTGCTGGAGCAATAGCAAAAAAATATCTTAATTTAAAATATAAAATAAAAATAAGAGGATATTTATCTCAATTAGGTAACATTCCATGTAAATTTCAATCTTGGCAAGAAGTAGAAAATAATGATTTTTTTTGCCCCAATATTCATCAAGTTCCTGTTCTCGAAAATTATATGAAAAAATTAAAAAAAGAACATGATTCTATAGGAGCAAAAATAATAATAATAGCCCATAACGTTCCCATCGGATTAGGAGAACCAGTTTTTGATAGACTAGATGCAGATCTTGCCCACGCGCTTATGAGTATAAATGCAGTAAAAGGTATAGAAATCGGAGACGGATTTTCTGTAATTACTCAAAAAGGTAGCCAACATCGAGACGAAATAAATAAGAAAGGTTTTATAACTAATCATGCAGGTGGAATTTTAGGAGGAATCAGTAACGGAGAGAATATCGTTGCTAAAATAGCATTAAAACCAACATCTAGTATAGGTATTCCAGGAAATACTATAAATAATTTAAATGAAGAAGAAAAAATTGTTGTAAAAGGACGCCATGATCCCTGTGTCGGTCTAAGAGCAGTTCCAATAGCAGAAGCAATGGTAGCTATAGTTTTAATGGATCATTTACTAAGATATCGTGGACAATGCAGTAATGACAATTTACTTAGTAAAAAAAATATTTAATATTATTAAATAATTTGCTACTAAATTTAAAATTTTAGTAGCATCAAATCTTATATCTGTATTTATTTTACTTATTGAAGATATTTTAATATAATTAAATGATGAATTTCCACTTTAAAATTTTTAAAAATTTTTTCAATCTTACCTAGTTCATTAATTAAAAAAGTAGTACGATGTATTCCATAATATTTCTTTCCCATGAATTTTTTTTCTCCCCATACCCCGAAATTATTACTAACTACATGTTCCTTATCTGACAATAATGTAAAATCTAGCATCTCTTTTTCCGAAAAACGTAATAATTTATCAGGTGTATCAATACTAATTCCTAAAATTTCAACATTAAATTTCTTGAAACTTTCTATGTGATCTCTTAAATTACACGCTTGTATTGTACAACTAGGAGTCATAGCTTTAGGATAAAAATACATTAAAACTTTTTTTCCAAGATAATCAATTAAATTAACTAATTGATTATCTTGATCAAGTAAAATACATTCAGGAGCAAAATCTCCTGGGTGAAGTTTATTCATTCTATGTCCTTATTTATTTTTATTAATATTATTTATATTTTCATTAAAAAATGGGATTGTTACATAAAAGTATTTTTTATTATTAAAATAATACTTTCTAAAATATCTATCTGAATAAAATTATTTTTTAATACATAAAACATAATCATATTCAAAGAATATCAATTTAATTATTTTAAAAGATAAGATATGATCTTATATTATAATAAAAAGTAAAATTTATTTTTAAAAAATAAATATAAATATCTGTACTAGCGAAAAAAAAAAATGTTATATAAAACAAATATATTAAAATAATTTTTATTTAATATCTCTACGAAAATCAAATTAAAAAATACTTAAATTTATTATATAATTCTATAACAGCAACTTTTCTATAGTCATTAAATATCATTATTTTAAAGAGAGAAAATAAAATGTTTAAAGGAAGCATAGTAGCTTTAATTACACCAATGGATGAAAAAGGAAAAATTTGTCAACAAAGCTTAAAAAAATTAATTAATTATCATATTAAAAATGGCACTTCGGCAATCGTTGCCGTTGGAACTACTGGAGAATCAGCTACACTGAATCCAGAAGAACATAGTCGTGTAATTATGCTAACTCTTGATTTAGCTGATGAAAGAATTCCTGTCATTGCAGGTACAGGATCTAATGCAACATCTGAAAGTATTTTATTAACTAAAAAATTCGAAAAATCAGGTATAAAAGCTTGTTTAACAGTAACTCCTTACTATAATAGACCTACTCAAGAAGGTCTATATCAACACTTTAAATCTATCTCTGAAAATAGCAATTTACCTCAAATTCTTTATAATGTTCCAGCTCGTACAGGATGTGATTTACTTCCTAAAACAGTAATTAAATTAGCCAAATTAAAAAATATAATAGGCATTAAAGAAGCTACTGGAGATTTGTCAAGAATTCATTTAATAAAACCATACGTTAAAGATGATTTCATAATTTTTAGTGGAGATGATGAAACAGCTTTAGATTTTATGCAGCTAGGCGGAAATGGAGTAATTTCAGTAACAGCTAACATTGCTGCATTAGAAATACAAAAAATATGTTCATTAGCATTAAAAAAAGATTTTAATGCTGCTCGTCTCATTAACCAACGTTTAATGCCCCTACATAAAGTACTATTTAAAGAACCAAATCCTATACCAGTTAAATGGGCAGCAAAAAAATTAGGATTGATAAAAACTGATACACTTCGTCTACCTATGACAAAAATTTCAAATTCTACAAAAACTATTTTAAAACAAATACTTGAAGACCTAAAATTGTACCCTTAAAAAATTATTACAATGCTTATTATATACTATAATTAAATTTTAATATAATTCTTATTACTTTTATAAAAATAAAATTTAACTGTAAAATCCATTAAAATTGATAATATAAAATTTTATTTTAAAAATAATCTAAAAAAATATTAATCCTAATATCTATATAATAAAAATTATTTATTATCTATTAACAACAGAGTATCATTTTGATACTCTGATATATTTCATATAGATAAAAAATAAATTCAAATATATTTTTTAAAAAATTAAATCTTTTATAATATTCTCGTACATTTTAGTTAATAACTGTAAATCAACAACTTTGGTATATTCATTAACTTTATGAATAGTCTTATTAATTAAACCTAATTCTACTACTTGTGCTCCCATAATCGAAAAAAAACGACCATCAGAAGTACCACCTGTTGTCAATACTTTTGGAATAATACCACCAACATGTTTAACTACTTTTTTAACTGTATTTAATAAATTACCTGATCGAGTAAGAAAAGGTTTAGCGGAAATGTTCCAATTAATAGTATATTTCAATAAATGCTTAGACAATAATTCATTAACAATATCTTTAATATTATCAGAAGTAATATCATTCCCAAATCGAAAATTAAATTGTATGAAAATTTCTCCAGGAATAATATTATTTCCTCCTTTTCCTGATCTAATATCAGTTAATTGCATACTAGTAGATGGAAAATTTATATTTCCAATACTCCACTCAGTAGATATTAAAGATGAAAGAAAAGGAACAATAAAATGTATTGGATTTTTAGCAAACTGAGGATATGCAACATGTCCTTGAATTCCATAAATGGTAAGATTTGCTGTCATAGATCCTCGACGGCCATTTTTAATAACATCTCCCAATATATTAGAACTAGACGGTTCTCCTACTAAACAATAATCAATTTTTTCATTCCGTAAATTTAACTTTTCTAAAACTTTTTTAGTACCATTGACCGCACTT
The DNA here is from genome assembly GCF_964059115.1 of Buchnera aphidicola (Pemphigus immunis). Lineage (NCBI taxonomy): Bacteria > Pseudomonadati > Pseudomonadota > Gammaproteobacteria > Enterobacterales > Erwiniaceae > Buchnera > Buchnera aphidicola. Next base: position 95,918 of record NZ_OZ060408.1, on the reverse strand, counting down.
GATTCTTCATCTGAAGTAATTAAAAAAGATAGTCTTCCATTATGTTTAGGAACAGATGCAATACACCTCTCTACAGCCACTACCATAGCTGCCAAAGCACCTTTCATATCAGCAGAGCCTCTACCAAATAACATTCCGTCTTTCACAACAGATTCAAATGGCAAACTATTCCAATGACAAATTTTACCTGGATGTACAACATCAGTATGTCCTAATAAAGTTAATGTTTTCCCTTTACCCCTAGTAGCCCATAAATTACAAGTATCCTTAAAATTCATTATTTCTACTGTAAAACCTATACTAGAAAGACGTTTAGCAATAATGTTTTGACATCCTAAATCAAGAGGACTAATAGACGGAATATTAATAAGTTCCTTTGCTAAATTAATAATTGGACAAAACATAAGATATCCTTTAAAATTAAATCAGAATATATAAAAATATTAATTTTAATAAAAATTAAAACACAATAAAAAAAATATTATTAAAAATTTAACTATATAAAAAAATAAAATAACATATAATTTTTTACTACTTTAATTATTTAAATTAAATCTAATTCAATATATTGGATAAAAATTATCCAAATATATTGAAAAAACATCAAAAGATAAAAAATAAAATATAAAAACTAAAAAAATAACTTTATTTTTTTTACTATATTTTCCACACTAAAACCAAATTTATTAAATAATTGTTCAGCAGGAGCAGAATCACCAAATGTATCCATTCCAATAATTAAACCTTTTAAACCAACATATTTATACCAAAAATCTTTCATACTAGCTTCAATAGCAACCCGTTGAGAAACAACAGAAGGAAGAACATTTTCACGATAAAATAAATCTTGTTGATCAAATACATCCGTCGAAGGCATTGATACCACTCTGATCTTATAACCAATAGAATCTAATATTTTAGCAACATCTAATGCAATTTTTAATTCAGAACCAGTAGATATAATAATTAAATCAGGAAAAGTAACATTTTCATAAAAAATATATCCACCTCGCTCTATATTATTTATTTGCAATTTAGTTCTAGAAAACTGAAATAAATTTTGACGTGATAAAATTAAAGCTGTTGGTCCATTTTTCCTTTCTACAGCGTATTTCCATGCAATAACTGTTTCTATTTGATCACTAGGTCTCCAAACGCTCATATTAGGTGTGAAACGTAAACTCGCTAGTTGTTCTATCGGTTGATGTGTTGGACCATCTTCCCCTAAACCAATGGAATCATGAGTATATATGAGAATTTGTTGAGTTTTCATTAATGCTGCCATACGAACTGCATTTCGCGCATACTCAACAAATATTAAAAAAGTAGCACTATATGGTATAAAACCTCCATGATGTGCAATACCATTAGAAATTGCAGTCATCCCAAATTCCCTTACACCATAATGAATATAATTTCCAGATAAATGATTTTTAATTGACAAAGAACCCGACCACATAGTCAAATTACTAGGAGCAAGATCAGCAGATCCTCCTATTAATTCGGGTAATAAATTACCTAAAATTTCCAATATATTTTGAGAAGCTTTTCTGGTCGCTATATTTTCAGGATATTCCTTTAATTTTTCTAAAAATGTATTAATTTTTTCATTCCAATCATTTGGCAAATCTCTTTTCATGCGACGAATATATTCTTCTGCCAAATCAGGATAATGAATCTTGTACTCATTAAATTTTTTATTCCATATTTCTTCTCTAGATTTCCCAATATCTGTAGCATTCCATTTTTCATAAATTTCATCAGGTATCTGAAAGGGTTCATAGCTCCACTTTAATACTTTTCTTGTTAAAAATATTTCTTTCTCACCTAACGGAGCACCATGTGATTCCTCTGTTCCTGATTTATTAGGAGAACCAAAACCAATTATTGTATTACAAATAATAATAGATGGACGATCTATAACACTTTTAGATTCTATAATGGCATTCCTGATTTCTTCAGGAGCATGACCATCTACATTATTGACAACATGCCAATGATAAGATTTAAAACGCAAAGCAGTATCATCGTTGCACCAATCATTTATTTCACCATCTATAGATATTCCATTTTTATCATAAAAAACAATTAATTTTCCTAATCCTAAAGTCCCAGCCAAGGAACATACTTCATGAGATATACCTTCCATCATACATCCATCGCCCATAAAAACCCATGTATAATGATCAACAATATTATAATAAGAACGATTAAAATAAGATGCCAAAGTACGTTCAGCTATTGCCATACCTACTGCTGATGCTAAACCTTGACCTAATGGTCCAGTGGTAATTTCTATCCCAGGAGTAGATCCAATCTCAGGATGTCCAGGTGTTTTAGAATTCATCTGTCTAAAATTTTTTAAATCTTCAATAGATACATCATATCCTGTCAAATGTAAAAGACTATATAACAACATAGATCCATGACCATTAGACAAAACAAAACGATCTCTATCATACCATAAAGGATTTGTAGGATTATGCTTTAAAAAATTTCTCCATAAAACTGCAGCGATATCAGCCATACCCATCGGTGTTCCAGGATGCCCTGAATTAGCTTTTTGAATTGCATCCATACTTAACACCCTAATTGCATTTGCTAAATCTCTTTCTGAATACATAATTATCCTTATAAAAATTAATAAATAATAATATTTTTTCTAAAATAATTTTCAGTTTAATAATTTAATACTAAAAATATATACATACATTAAAATTTATCTGCTACCATTTTTTCTAGTTTAATTTGATCATATCCAAACTGACGAATACCTTCAGATAATTTTTCAACAGCCATAATATCTTGATTATGTAACCAACGAAAATCTGATTCTGTCACCTTTATACTAGTAGGATTAAATTTATTTTTAATATCAAATAATTTACGTTCTACTATATCAGTACTGGATTGTAATTTTGATAACAAAATAGGTGATATAGTTAAACGATCACAACCCGCTAAACCTAAAATTTGCTCTTTTATTCGAAAACTAGCACCCATTACAATTGTAGAATAACCATTTTCCTTATAATAATTATATATCCTATGTACAGACATCACACCTGGATCTTTTTCATAACTATAAGTTCTTAGAGGAGTAATTTTATTATGCCAATCATAAATTCTTCCCACAAAAGGAGAAATAAGATAAACACCTGCTTCTGCACACGCTTGTGCTTGAACAAAAGAAAACAAAAGAGTTAAATTACAACGAATATTATCTTTTTCTAATTCTTCTGCAGCTTTAATTCCTTCCCAAGTAGCAGCTAATTTAATTAAAATTCTAGAACGATCAAAACCCTCTTCTTCAAACATGTTAATTAATTTATAAGCTTTTTCTATACACAATTCTTTGTTAAAAGATAAACGAGAATCCACTTCAATAGATACTTTTCCCGATATAAAATTTAAAATTTTTATACCAAGAGATACTGCAATTTTATCAGTAGCATTAACTATCTTATTTTTATAATCACCTCCTATTTTTTTTGCATAATGGATTGATTCATCAATTAATTTCTGATAATGTTTTAAAAACATTGCTTGTAATATTAAAGTAGGGTTAGTAGTAGCATCTTCAGGAATAAATTTAGCAATAAATTCTATATCACCACTATCTACCACCACTGTAGTCATTTTCTTTAACGCTTCTAATTGATTCATTCCCATACTCCTAATAAATTATTATAATAATTTTAATAAAATTATTTTATGAAAATTAAAAATAAAAATATATAAAATATAAATATAAAAAATAAAATTTATATACCAATAAAAAATTAATTTTAAAAATTTCTATAAACTAAAAGATAAAATATATCTTCTTACTATATTGCAATAAATATTTCTACATATATAAAATACATTATTTATTGTAATTACAATCCTATTAAAAATTTAATTTATTTAAAATAATCAATTTACTCACTTAATCTAATACAAAAACTAAAAATTAATTTTTTTTATAATTAAAGAAACATTAGTACCACCAAATCCAAAATTATTAGACATCACCGTAATAATTTTTTTTAACATAGTACAAGTAACAATAGGTAAATTTTTTATAATAGGATCTAACTCAAAAATATTGATACTGGGAGCAATAAAATTATATTTCAACATTAATAAACTATAAATAATTTCTTGTACACCTGAAGCACCTAAAGCATGTCCTGTCATAGATTTAGTAGCAGAAATATACGGAATACCTTGTGTTCTAAACACCTTATAAATAGCATTTAATTCATTAATGTCTCCTAGTTTTGTAGAAGTACCATGTACATTTATATAATCGATTGGTAAAGTTACTTCCTTCAAAGCCAACTTCATACAACGTATAGCTCCATTTCCAGAAGATAAAAAAATACTATTCCCATCAGATGTAGCACCATACCCTATTATTTCTCCATATATACAAGCTCTCCTTGATAATGCATGATTTAATTCTTCAATCACTAATATGCCTGCTCCACCTGAAATAACAAAACCATCTCGATCTGCGTCAAAAACACGAGATGCCTTTGTAGGATCACTATTATATTTCGTTGATAAAACTCCCATAGCATCAAACTGAAATCCTAATTCCCAAGTTACTTCTTCAGCACCTCCTGCAAAAATAATGTCTTGTTTACCCATTTTTATTAATTCAACTGCATTTCCAATACAATGGGAAGAAGAAGAACATGCTGAACTTATAGCATAACTTATTCCATGAATTTTGAATATTGTTGACAAACAAGCTGAAACACTTGAAGTCATAGTTTTAATAATTACATATGGACTTACTGATTTTAAACCTCGAAAACCACGTATAGAATCAACACCAGAAATTTGATTTTTAGGAGAACCGCCAGCTGAACCTACTATTAAACCAACTCTCAAATTTTCCTCATATATATCTGGAGTTAAATTTGCATCCTGCAATGCTTCCTTCATAGATAAATAGGCATATAATGAAGCATCGTTCATAAAACGAAATAATTTATAAGGAATTAAACATTTTTTATCTAATTTTATGTTTCCCCATACGTTACTACGCATACCAATATTTTTCATTTCTTCAGAAAAAACAATTCCTGATAACCCATTTTTTAACGAAAACAATACTTCTTTTTTACTATTTCCAATACTAGAAATAATTCCTATTCCAGTAACTACTGCTCTTTTCAATTTTTACACCATATAAATAAAATTAATTTTATTATTCTATACTGTTATAAAAATTATAAATAAAAATAAAATACTTCAAAATTTTTATAATTTTAAATTTATTTTTCTATTAAAAATTTATCTCTTTATAACTAAATCATATCATCATTGTTTAATAATATCTTATAAATAAAATATTTTTAAAATTATATCTTTAAAAAATAACGTATTTATTTTTACACTCAGATATCCTTAATAAAAATATGTCTAAAAAAAAATAAACAATATGATATATATAAATTAAATTAACCTTCATATTAAAGAGTCTTAATGAAACCAATCAAGAATAAAATAAATCATATTTTAAAAACAGAATTAAATGGAATTTTATACATTGTCCCTACTCCAATAGGTAACTTTTCTGACATAACTCAAAGAGCATTAACAATATTGACAAATGTAGATATGATTGCTGCCGAAAATATTTATCATACACACGTATTATTGAAAAATTTTAAAATTTCTAATAAATTGATATCAATCAATCAAAAAAATGAAAAAAAACAAAGCAAAAAAATAATTGAAAAACTAATAACAGGAAAAAAAATAGCATTGGTATCCAATGCTGGTACTCCAGTAATTAATGATCCAGGTTTCATTTTGATAAAAAATTGTCACAAAAATAAAATTAAAGTAACTCCTCTACCTGGAGCATGCGCTGCTATTGCAGCACTGAGCGCTTCCGGAATAGCCTCCAATCGTTTTTGCTACGAAGGATTTCTTCCTAATAAAAAAATAGCACGTTGTAATCTGTTACAATCATTAAAAAAAGAAACAAGAACAATAATATTCTATGAATCTCCTCATCGTATACTAAACAGCATAACAGATATAGTTAATGAAATTGGATCCAATCGCAATATAGTTTTAATAAAAGAAATTAGTAAATATTGGGAATCCATTTATCATGGAACATCAAGCGAATTATTAACATGGTTACAAAAAGATAAAAAAAATTGCAAAGGAGAAATGGTAATAATTATAGAAGGATTTCAAAAATTATCGGGGAAAAAAATGTTAACTCAACAAATATGTCATACCTTAAATTTAATAAGAAAAGAAATTTCACTAAAAAAAACCATAGAATTAACAGCAAAAATATACAATATAAAAAAAAATATATTATATAATTATGCCTTAAATCACTTTAAAGAATGACATTGTTACTCAGATCGTATAATATAAGATAAAGAAGCTGACCAGACAATCGCTGCTACTATTTTATAAAATATGTAGGAGAGGAAAGTCCGGGCTCCATAGGGCAAAGATGCCAGATAATACCTGGGAAGCGAAATCTTACGACCAGTGCAACAGAAAAAAAACCGCCGAAATATGATTTTAAACATTTAGGTAAGGGTGAAATGGTGTGGTAAAAGCGCACCGCGAAACTGGTAACAGTTTCGGCTATGTAAACTCCATCTGGAGCAAAGCCAAATAGAGGTTTGTATAGTATGGCCCATACTAAAACCTGGGTAGGCTGCTGGAGCTAATAAGTGATTACTAGCCTAGATGAATGATTGTCTAATACAGAACCCGGCTTATAGGTCAGCTTCCTTATAATTTTTTTATAAAAACATATTTACTTAATATTCTAAACTTCATTTTTAATTATAAACCAGAAATTTGCATTTCAGATAATAAAATCGAACCACTTTTTATAACGCTATTTTTATTTATATCATTTCCAATTTTAATAATATTCTTAAACATTAACTCTAAATTTCCAGATATAGTAATTTCACTTACTGGATATTGAACTATTCCATTTTCAATCCAAAATCCAAATGCACCTCGAGAATAATTTCCAGTAACAATATTAACACCATCTCCCATTAATTCAGTCACTAAAAGTCCTTTTCCCATATATTTTAATAAATTAAAAAAAGTAAGATCTGAAATACCTTGAATTAATAAATTATGAATACCTCCAGAATGACCTGTACTTTCTAAATTTAACTTACGAGCAATATAAGAATCTAATAACCAACTAATTAATCTTCCTTTATCAACAATAAGATTATTTTTTGTGCGAACACCTTCATTATCAAAAGGTCTAGAACCCAAACCTTGATGTATATGAGGACAATCAACTATGCTTAAAAAACTCGGGAAAATATTTTTTCCTAATTTATTTAGTAAAAAAGTAGATTTTTTATCAACATTATAGCCATTAATAGCATTAACAAAATTATAAAAAAAACCAGGAGTTACTTCTGAAGAAAAAATTACTGGTGATTTTATGGTATTTATTTTTCTCGGAAATAAACGAGCAATACTACGACTTGCACTTTCTTGACCTATATATTTAGCAGAATCTAAATCGGTAAATTTTCTAGAAATTGTAGAAACGTAATCTCTTTGCATACATTCTTTCTCTTTTGCTACGCTACAACACGACAAAGAATGTATACTAGAACTATACCCTTGCAATAATCCAACACTATTTCCACATACAATCGTTGAAAAATGACTATTAAAAATCACACCCTCTGTATTAAAAATACGTTTGTCAAATGCAAAAGCTTCATTTTCAGCAGAAATAGCTAAATTGGCAGCTGTGTTAATATCATGTATAACAGGATGTAATAAATCAAGATCTACAATGTTATCTATAGCTAAAGTATGTAAAACTGGTAATCCAGAATAAAAATCTTCTGAAGTAAAATTAGTAATTATAGAGGCTGCTTCTAAGGTTTTTTTTATTGAAAATAAACTAAAATCTGTAGAAGAAGCAGATCCTTTCCTATTATTTTTATATACTGTAATACACAATATCCCGTCATTATTAAATTCAATATACTCTGAAATACCTTTTCTAACAGAAACACTAATGCCTTTTGTTTGTTTAACTGTTACTTCAATTGCATCTATATTTACTTTTGCTTTTTCTAAACATATATTTACTACATCTTTTAATACTACTTCTTGTAAAAGAATATCTCGTAACGTATACATTCTAAATCCTTGTTAAAAATATTAAAAAATAATATTTAATACATAAAATTAATAAAATTTTATATTGATATTATACAACACAGTTGTCATATTTTAAAATTAATATAATCACATAAACATATTTATATTTTTTAATAAAAAATTATTACTTAATTATAAATAATTAATGTTAGTTGAATTATTTAATAATCAAAATCCAACACTTTACTAATATATCGATTAATATTATAATCCATAAAATAAAAAACTATCAATGATCACTTTTTTATAAAAATATATTATTATTAATAATTTTATTATCAAATTAACCACCAGTAAATCATTGGAAATAATTATATGTCTTTAAATAAAATTCAATCAGGAAATTTACCTCCTCTTGATATCAATGTAATAATAGAAATTCCATCTCATACCCATCCAGTCAAATACGAAATGGAAAAAAAATTAGGAGTATTATTGGTTGATAGATTCATATTAACACCTATGTTCTATCCATGTAATTATGGTTATATTAATAATACATTATCTGAAGATGGTGATCCATTAGATGTATTAGTATATACACCTTACCCATTACAATCCGGTTCAGTGATACGATCTCGACCTCTTGGTATGTTAAAAATGAAAGATGAATCTGGAGAAGATTCAAAAATTATAGCTGTACCCCATTCTAAAATTTATCCAGAATATGATTCTTTGAAAAATATCGATGATTTACCAAAATTATTACGTGATCAAATTATTAATTTCTTTGAAAACTATAAAAAAATAGAAAAAGAGAAATGGATAAAAATTATTGGTTGGAAAGATATCGAATCCGCTAAAAAAGAAATTATGTTTAGTATAGAAAAATATAAAAATTATGAATTTAAAGAATAATATTCTAAAAATGTTTCTTCAAGAAAAATAAACGTCTATATATTCTCTTAAATAATAAAAATAAAATAAAATATATTTTTTTAAAAATTTTTTTAATATGAAATTTTCATTTTTCATAAAAAATTTCAAATATTTGTTATCTTAAAAATAAAACATTATGGAGATTAATATGTCACGTATTTGCCAAATTACAGGGAAAAAATCCATAGTCGGTAATCGCAGATCACATGCAATGAATGCAACTAAAAGAAAATTTTTACCTAATTTACATTTTCATCGATTTTGGGTACCTGAAGAAAATAGATTTATAATTTTACGAGTATCTGCAAAAGGAATGCGATTAATCGATAAAAAAGGAATACACATTTTTTTAAAAAAAAAACATAAAAATAAAAAATAGAGGTAATATATGGCCAAAAATACTAGAGAAAAAATAAAATTAGTATCTTCTTCTGGATCAGGTCATTTTTATACTACTACTAAAAATAAAAGAAAAAAACCAGAAAAATTAGAATTAAAAAAATACGATCCTAAAATTCGAAAAAGAGTCTTATATAAAGAACAAAAAATAAAATAATAAATATAATTATTTTTACAAGATAAGAACAAGACTCTAATTATATTTCTAATTAAGGTCTGTTCTTTTAATAGCAATTAAAAAATAATTTCTATTAATTAAAATTTAAATAAATTTCATTATTAAAATAACCTTTTTTCCTTTAAAAAATATTCATACTTTATGATGATGTAAAATTTTTTAAAAAAGATAAAAAAGAAAATATTAAAAATTGAGATATATCTTTTATATGAGGAACAATAATAAATATCAATAAATTTAAAAAAAATATTCCAATTAATAAAGTTATAGGAAATCCTATTGAAAAAATAGATAATTGAGCCAATACACGGTTTAAAATACCCATAACCATATTTAATATTAAATTAACAATTATTATAGGCAAACTCAACATCATTCCATTTTTAAAAATAATACTATAAAATTGAACTATATCTAAAAACACCATAGATTTTAAAAATAATTTATCTACTGGAATCACATAAAAAGTATGAATCAATATTAATATTATCCAAATATGAATATTCCAAGATATCAACAATAATGAAATAAATATATAAAAAAATCGAGATATAATCGATGTATTAATATGACTGTTTACATCAAAAATAGTAGAGAAAGATAATCCAATTTGAATGCCAATAATATCACCTGCAATCTGTCCTACAGACAAAATAAACTGCACCATCATTCCTAAAACGATACCTATTAATATCTGTTCTATCAAAATTAATATATGAATAAAAGATAATGAAACTATTTCTAATTTTGGTAAAAATGGAATAAGTAAAAAAGTAATTATTACTGATAACAAAATTTTTACTCTATAGCTAAAAAAATTATTCTCAAAAATAGGAATCGTAGAAATACATGCCAAAATACGACAAAATGGAAAAATAAAATTAATAAAAAATAAAAAAAAATGAGGTTTATTAAAAATAATCATTATCGAATAATCAGAGGTATATTATAAAATATAGTTTTAATGTAATCTGACATAATACCTAACATCCACGGTCCTAATATTATTATTGTAATTAAGATAGAAATTAATTTCGGAATAAATGACAACGTTTGTTCATTTACTTGAGTAACTGCCTGTAATAAACTAATAATTAATCCTGTAAATAATACCGATAACAATAACGGAGCTGAAATTATTAAACCTATTTTTGTTGCTTCATAGAATAATGTCATTACATATTCAATAGTCATAAAAATCACCATTATTATTATAAATAATATTTTTATATATATTAAAATAACATTATATAATTGTATTTTAATTCATAAAAAACTCTGTGTTAAAGAACTAATTAGTAATGACCAACCATCTACCAAAACAAACAACATTAATTTAAAAGGTAAAGAAATTGTTGAAGGAGGTACCATCATCATTCCCAACGCCATTAAAACGCTAGCAACAACTAAATCTATAATTAAGAAAGGAATCAAAATAGTAAAACCAATTTGAAAAGCTGTTTTTAATTCACTAGTAATAAATGACGGTAATACAATACGCATTGGTATTTCATCTTCACTAACAAAACTTGAAATATTCGCTAATTTTGCAAATAACTTAAGATCAGTTTCACGAGTTTGATGCAGCATAAATTTTTTCAGAGGAGGTATTCCTTTTTCAATCGCTACTTCCATAGTAATCTTATTTTCACTAAATGGTAAATAAGATTCTTGATATATTTTTTCAAAAACAGGAGACATAATAAAAAAAGTTAAAAATAAAGCTAATCCTATTAAAATCTGATTTGAAGGAGCATAAGGTGTACCTAATCCATTTCTTAATAGACCAAAAACAATAATAATTCTGGTAAAACTAGTCATCATTAAAAGCATAGCAGGAATAAATGTTAAAAAAGTCAATAATACTAGTACTTGTATTGAAAAAACCCAATTTTTTCCTCCATCGGATAAATTATCATTAATACCATCTGATATATTTGCATATGCCATAGGAGAGAAAAAAAATAAAAATAAAATAAAAATTATACGATAAAAAATTACGTTTTTAAAAATCAATTTAAAAAAATTTTCTGAATTTAATGTAATTAGCATAGCTTCTGATTTTTTTTTTCTGAAATTACTGGTTTAAAATATGTTAAAGTATGTAAATAAGTAATTTTATTTTTCGTTACACCTAACACCAACCTTTTATCTTGAATATCTACTACTACAATACTTTCATTCGATCCAATAGGTATCTTAGATACAATCTTAATAAATGAATTCATTTTATGTGATTTCATTAAAAATAATTTTTTAATCATCCAACTAAGTAAAATTATTAATACAATTACCTGAAATAACGTTAAACTAACCTGAGATAATGTCTGTTCTATTAAACCATTAGAAAGTATCGGAGATACTTGTCGTATAATATTATTTTCCATTAATTATAAACTCTAAAATTTTACGTTTTTGAAGTATTTAAAATACTGATAATACGTATCCCATACTTATCTTCTACTACTACTATTTCTCCTTTAGCTATTAAAGATTCATTTACAAAAATATCTAAAGATTCACCTATTAACTTATCTAATACAAGCACTGATCCTGTTGATATATTAAGTAAATCCTTTATTTTTATTTTAGCTTGACCTAATTGCACAGAAAGATTAACTGATACATCAATAATATGCTGTATATCTTTTAATAATACCGAATTATCTTTAGTATTTAATATCAAATTTTCATCTTTTTTTTCTTTTTCGTTACTTACAAAACCATTCTCAACATCTTTGAAATCTGTATTTTCTCCATTATTTTTCTTAAATAATTTATTTTCTGGTGATTCCTTTATAGTATTCATTATACTCTGTACCTTATTACAATTTTGATTTAATATCAAATCCTATCAAATCTTTAACACATAAGGCATGTCTTCCATTTACAATCTTATATTTACCTAATAAAATAGGAAGATTGTTGACATAAACAATACCAAATTCAGGATTCTGAATCGGTATTATATCTCCTAATTGTAAATTTAAAATGTTTGATAAAGAAATAATACTATCTTTTAATTGCACTGTTAACGTTAATTTTAAATTATGTACATTATTCAGCATAGTTTTTTTATCTATATCTGTATGACCTTTTGTTTTTTTTACAATATCTTTGTATAAAAAACATTTTTTTATTTTTAATAAAGGAACTAATACTTCAAAAAAACCCTTAAAATTACCAATTATAATATGAAATGTAGTAACAAAACATGTATTTTTTTTTAAATGAAACGTGTTTTCTCCATTAGAAATCACTTTATATTTAGACAAACTCATTTGAATTGGGAAAAATTTTTTAATAGATTCTTCATATGCTTTTATCGCTATTTTAGTAATATTTTTTATTATTTTACACTCTATATCAGTAATATTTTTACTATTATCATTTATATTTTCTCTCGATATATTTCCTCCAAACAAATTTTCAAATATCATCGATAAAAAATCAAAATAAAAAATCATATAAGCAAAATCTTTACATTCTTTAATATCAATCCTATTTAAAACCATTGTTTTTTTTGTATATTCAGTATTAATTTTATACATTTCAACGTTACATGCATATAATTTTATATCAATTTTATTAATATTTAGATAACTAGCTAAATCTAAAGAAAATTGATTTATAAAAAAATTGTTTATTCTTTTCAGTAAATTAATATCATTTTGTACGACATGATAATTATTTTTTATATTATATGTTCTTATATGATTTTTTTTTGATTGTACAACATGTTTTTTATTATCTTTTCTGTTATGATAATCATTAATTATGTGTTTCATATTATTTATAACGTCAATTTTTATTACCATCCTTTGTTTATTAAACGATTTATTTTAAAAAATCAAAATTTTCTTATTAAGAATTTTAAAAATGATAAAATATTTTTTAAATAAATTTTAAGCATAAATATCAATTTTATTAGAAGCAAAAAAAATATTTTGAAAATTGTCTCTATTGTATAAAAAAACAGAATTTATTTTTTCATTTTCTTTTTTTAAAATAGATGCCTTAACTAAATTATTAAAATTTTGTTTCTTATTTTTATAATTTTTACATTGAGAACAATTTTTATTATTAATAGTAATTTCTGATAACTTAATACTATTTTTTCTAAAAATGTCTTTTAAAAAAGAAATTGATGATTTTAAAAAAGTACATATTTTATCATTTTTAGAAAAAATAAAAAATTTAGCAATTTTATCTCTACAATTCATTTTTAACTTAAAAACAAGTAAACCTAAATATTCTTGATTTAATTTAAAATCTACAACATACTCTGTATTATGAATTTTATTTAACTTTTCATAATTGATTATCTTCTTCCAAATCTTATTCATATAGGAAAAATTTAATTTTACATAAGAAAAAAAACTTAAATTATTTTTTTTACCAATCAAAGAAAAATTATTTTTATTAGTAAAATCCATAAAATTATTTTTATTAAAAATTTTAAAAGAAAATTTCTTATTTGTCTTTTTCTTTACAAAAAAAATATTTTCTTCAGAAAAATAAGGAATTTCATTATATTTTTTTTCTAATAAAAATATATTATCTGTAGATTCCTTAAAATTTTTAACTATAGCGTTTTTTGAAGATACACATTTTTTAAAATTATTTAAATTAAAATTTAAGCAAAAAAATATTTTTTTCTTAACTTCCGATTCTTTTTTTAAAAAATTAATATTTGTATTAAAAGATAAAATTTTATTTAACATTTTTTTTTTATGATTAAAATAAAAAAATAAATTGTTTCTTTTTATTGATTGATTAACTTTTAATTTAATTTTATTCTTTTTTTTATTAAGTGGAATAAATAATTTTTTTTTGCAATAATTATTGTAAAAATTTCTATCTTTTATTTTAAAATTAGAAAAAATATTATCATTTAACAAAGATGAAGATGTGTGAACAATAATTCTTTTATCTAATTGAAAAAAAAATAAAAAATCAAATAAAAATATATCGGAATCTTGATATTTTTTTATTTGATTTTCATTTATATTTTTCCGTAATAAAAAAATATTTTTATATCGATATTGAATAGGATTTAATATCCTATTTAATATCGATGAGTTAACATTAATAAAACTTGACATATGTTTAAAACAATTAAATATATGTAACATTTATAGTTTTATACCTCTATTTTTTAAAAATTTTAATTTATAAAGTTCATCTATATTTATTTCTTCTAATTCTGTTGTTTTTTTTAATTCTTTTAAAATTATTTTAAGATCTAAAGATTCCCATCCCTTCAATTTACTATTTACATGGCACCAATGAGAAAAATATTTTTTTAAATCATTATTATAATCTACAATTGTTTTATTTTGCTCTTCTATACCTATTTCCAACATTTTAATAAATTTAATATAATTTTTCCATGTTACTCCAGTTATACCAACTTTAACATAATTATTTAACTGATTATTATAATCATATTGATATTTTTTTAATACATCATATTGTTCAATAGATTTTTTTTTTTAAAATAATGCTTTTTAACATAATCGCTATATGTTCTATTTTTTTTTTTCCAATATTTTTAAAATAGCAATCATAGATCTTTTTTTTATCATATATATTCCTAAAAATAAGATATTAATTATCGATATTACCTAACAATTCTTTTAAAGATTGACAAGAATTAATATAATCATAAGATTCTTTAATATCTTGTTTTAAAAAAACTTCCAATTTAGACCAAATTTTAACGGCCTGATCGAGTATCAGATTATTTCCTGAAACATAAGCACCAACATTAATTAATTCTTGATTACGTTGATAAACAGAAACTAATCTTTTAAAATAACAAACCTGTAAATAGTAAGTATTATCAACTAAATTAGGCATTAATCGACTAATCGAACTTTCTATATCAATAGCCGGATAATGTCCTGAATCCGCATAAATTTTCGATAAAACAATATGTCCATCTAAAAATGATCTTACTGACTCTGCTATAGGATCATTATCTGCATTAATTTCAGTTAACACTGTATAAAAGGCTGTAATAGAACCCAAACCATTTTTACCGTTACCTGCTCTTTCTACTAAAGAGGATAATTTAGAAAAAACAGAAGGAGGATAACCTCTAGTTGCTGGTAACTCTCCTATTGATAATGATATTTCTCGATGAGCCATTGCATAACGTGTCAATGAATCCATAATTAATAAAACATGATATCTATTATTTCTAAAATATTCAGCAATACGAGTAGCATAAATAGCTCCTTTAATTTGTAACAATGGAGAACAATCTGCAGGAACAGCAATAACTATAGAACGAGATAAACCTTTTGACCCAAGAATATTATTTATAAAATCTTTTACTTCTCGACTCCGTTCACCTATTAATGCTATGACAATAATATCAACTTTAGTATATCTGGCTATCATTCCTAATAACACACTTTTTCCTAATCCTGAACTAGAAAATAAACCTACTCTTTGTCCTCTTCCAATAGTTAATAAAGAATTAATTGATCGTACACCTGTATCTAATACATCAGTAATAGGACAACGATCTAAAGGATTTATTTTATCAAAAGTTAAAGCTAAAAAATCTTTAACTTCTAACTTATTAAATCCATCTAATGGACGTCCTAAACTATCTAATACTCTTCCTAATAATTCAAGACCAACTGGTAAAAAAGTAGTAAAATTAACCATTTTATTATTTGTTAATTTAGAAAATACGCGCGAATTTGGTTGAATCCCTATTGCTGCTTCAACAGGCATCAATAATAATTTATTTTCTTTAAAACCGATTACCTCACATTCTATTTCATTACTATCTTCGTCAAAAAAATTTTCTATAAAACATAGAGATCCAATAGGTAACTTCAAACCTGTTACTTCCAAAATAATACCATTTATACCTGTCAAATATCCATAACTAAAACCAACAGGAAGATTATCAAGTTTTTTTTCAAAAATAGTTATTCTTTTTAACCATTTTTTTAATCTTAAATTCATTAATAATGCTCATTAAAAAAAGAAAGTCGACATAATTCGCGCCAAAGAGTAGAAATAGTGACATCTAAATTACTACCTTCTGACTCTATTTTGCAACCACCTAAACGTATTTCATGATCACATAATATTCTCCAACCATGCTTATCAAAAATTTTACCAAAATTTTTTGTTATCATATCTAAATCATCTGGATGAATTATCAATTTAGGTTTGTAAAAACGAATAGATTCATTCTGAATTATTTCTTTAATTTTATTCAAAATAAAAGAAGTTTTTATTAAAGGAGTATCACCTACCATCTTTGTAACTATCTTTAAAGCCAAATGAACTAAATGAGTAGGAATAACTTTATCTAAATTGTCTAATTCTAATTCAAATTCTGAAAGAAATATATCAATTTTTTTTTGCACAATTTGTTTTTGTTTTTCAAGTTCTAACAAACTTTTGTTTATTTCAATTTTACGATCTTCTTCTTTAATGTTTTTTTTTCGATAATTTTTCTCAGATATTTTAGATTCTTTTTTATCATAAAAATTTTTTTTTAAATTAATACCAGCACGTTTGATTAAATTTATCTTCGATAATTTATCTTTATGTATAACACAAGTAGTTTTTTTTAAAAATTTTGATGAAACTAATTCTTCTGGATACCATTTTTCCCATATTTTATTTGATATTATATCTGACATTATTCTACCTTGTTTTCTTTAATGGTTATTTCCTCTTTTTCTAAAAAAGATCGCATAGTTTTAAGTATCAATTTTTGAGCATTGGTAATGTCAGATGTTAATAAAGTACTTTTTTTAGATAATTGTCCCCGTAAATAACTCGCATCTTGTTCTGACATATTTTTTATGAATTTATTTTTTAATAAATCATCGGTATGAGATAATCCTATACATATTGTGTCTAAATCTACATGATTTACTAAATCACAAATATATTTATCTTGCATATTAACTAAATTTTTAAACGAAAAAATTTCATTTAAAATTTTTTTTGTCATATCTATATTAAAATTAGATAAATCATGAATAATTGACTTTTTTTTATGATTTTTCATTAAAGTTAAAATTTTCGCCACTTTTTTTAAAGATCTCTGATTATTTATCATGTATTCGTAACGACTCAATATATCAGTAACTATGTTTACTAATTCTTTTTTCCCAGATTGATTTAAACCAGAAAATGTAGCAATACGCAGTAAAATTTGAGAACGTTTCTTTTCGTTGAATAAATCAAGAACTTCAGCTGCTTGATAATCTTTTACGTACACCAATATCGCAGTAATAATTTGAATATGCTCATTTTTTATTAAATCAAATAACTGTTTCGGATTTATATTCTTTAATTTTTCAAAAATATAATCCATATTTTTTACACTAACATTTTCTTCTAAAAAAATAGTTGCTTCTTTTTCACCTAATGTTTTCTTTAAAATTGAAAATAAATAGTCACCATAAACGTAACTAAAATAGTTATTTGGAAGAATAAAATCTACACATTCTTTTAATACTTTATTTACTTCTACAGAAGATATATTATTAATATTTACCATGCATTTCAAAATCTTACGTGATTCCAAAATTGTTAATTTTTTTAATACTTTTACAGCTGAATCAACATCTATCGACATTAATAAAATTGAACTTCTCTCAATACCGTTTAAACTCATAATTTTTTATCACTTATCCATTTTTTCACAATCATTTCTATAATGTTTTCTTCATTTCTAGATAAATTACCGATAGTTTTTTTAACATTACTTACATTCATAATATCATTATCTTCTGAAAAAGAACCCTTATCTTGTTTATTAATTTTAGATTCTACTTTTTGCTTTCTTTTATCTAAGAAATTAACATGTAAGTATTTAAGTTTATTTATTTTTCTTTTAAAAACAATAAGTTCTAACAAAATAATACCACTCAAAAATAAAATAACGAAAGGATAAGCAGTTATTAATAAATTTGATTCAGTTAACTTTTTCCATATTAAATCAAATTTAATTTCATCTTCTTTCTTATTTAAATCATGTATGTTTTTTGTATCTATTTTTTTAACTAAATCACATTTATTTATATTAAATTTGATTTTATCGGACATTTTAGAAATATCTGATTTATTCATAAACAAAGAATTAACAACATTAACAGTATCTCCTCGTTTTTTAGAATACCCGATAGCTTGACGAGTTAAATATTCAATTTTTTTCATTAAATCAATTGGTAATGGAACATATTTTCCTTGCTTATTTTTAATAAAATTAACTACTACAGCTGTTGATAACCTTTTTATCTCTCCAATATTTACTTTAGTACGAAGAATAGTGTGATCTAACTCATAGTTAACAATATCATCCCGATATTTTTTAGCGTTTTCAGGAAAATAAAATTTTTTATTTTCATTACCATGATTTTTTAAATACATATCTTGCTTTTTACCAGAATTTAATAATTTTTCTGATCTAATAGCATTAATTTTATTTTCAGATACATCAAGAGATTCATTTACAGGAGAATTTGATATTAATATATCGGAATCTTTTCCAGTATAATCTATATTGTGGGTGCTTTGATGAGATCGAATAGCTTGATTAGAACTATTAAAGTTAGGTTTATATTTTTCTTCCGTTTTTTCCTGATTATCAAAATCTATTTGTGCTGTGACTTGGGCATAAATATTTTCTGATCCTACGACAGGAGATAAAATATCTTCTATTCTTTTTTTATAACGTTTTTCCAATTCTTCACTATATCTTAACTTCATATCATTTACTTCGTTATCAACAAAATCTAGATTATTTAATAAATTACCAGATTGATCAACAATAGTAACATGATTTGGTGTCAATCCAGATACACTACTAGAAATAAAATGTAAAATAGCATTTATTTGTCTTCTGTCTAAATGTTGTCCAGATTGTAAATCTAAAATAATAGATGCTGTTGGTTCTTTTTTTTCATGTATAAATAAAGAAGATTTAGGTAACGCAATATGTACTCTAGCAGATTTTATTAAATCTAATCTTTCAATTGTTCTCGCTAATTCTCCTTCTAAAGCTCTTTGATAATTAATTTGTTCATTAAACTGACTCATTCCAAATTTTTCTTTATCTAATATCTCAAATCCGATTCCAGATCCTTTAGGTAACCCATGTTCAGATAAATAAAAACGAATTTCTTGTACTTTATCATGAGGGACTGACAATAAACCTGAATTTTCATTAAATATATAAGGAATATTCATAGTCACTAATTGAGAAATAACTGCTCCTCTATCTCTGTTAGATAATCGATTATATAATACACTATATTTTTCAGATTTAACCCACACAGAGGTCACATAAAAAAAAATTACTATTAATATTATTAAAATTATTAATATTTTAGAAGTTATACTTAATTTATAAAAAAAATAATTAAATATTCCTTTTTCTTTTGATTTATCATTTGTATTAACGTTTTTTTCAAAATTCATAAAAATTTCCTGTCTGATAGTTCATCTAAACTAACAGTAATCAAAATAAATCAAAAATATTTAATATGATTATTTAAAATAATTTTATTATTAATGATTTCTTGTTATTATTTTTATTTTATATAATAAAATTTGATGAACAAAAAATCTATAGTTTTAATATATTTTATTATCAAAGTAAAATTATGCTATTATATTGGCAACAATATTATTTCTAATATGTAGAGGTATAATGTCTATTCATAACATTAATAACATTAAAAAAATAAATTTTAATATATTAACTTCTGTAGAAAAAAAAAATAAATTATTATCTAATGATTTTTCATATTTAATTAAAAATATATTAAATAAAATAGATTTAATTCAAAAAAATGCAAAAGAAAGCTCCAAAAATTTAATGTTAGAAAAAAAAGGAGTATCTTTAAGTGATGTAATGATAGACTTACAAAAATCTACTATTTCTATGCATTTAGCTGTTCAAATTAGAAACAAATTAGTATCTGGTTACCAAGAAATTATGAATATGCAAGTCTAAATTTACTACATAGTGCTGGGGAAATTCCAGCACATATTTTTTATATTTAAAAAAAATAAGTATAAAAACAAAAATATAAAAAATTATAGTGATGGAGTCAAGCGGAGTCGAACCGCCATCCTTTTGCATGCCATGCAAATACTCTCCCAATTGAGCTATGACCCCAAAAATATAATTTATTTATTAAATAAATATATTATTCATTAATAAACAAAGTATAACTTTAAAATAATTAAAATGATATCAATTAAATACCAAACTTTTAACTAATTTCATTATTTAATTTTCATTTATATAATTGATAGCTTTGCCTATACGCGATAACAAACGATCTTTACCTATAAAATACATTGTAATATCAATACTTGGAGAAATTTCTGAACCAGTAATTGCAAAACGAATCGGCATAGCAACTGCAGATAAAGTAATATTCAATTTTATAGATAATAATTTTACTAATTGTAATAAATTACATACACTCCAAATTGAAAGATCTGCAATCATTTTTCTAATTTCTTGTAATATAGTTATATTATTATTATTTAAATATTTTTTTGTTACCTCATTACTTAAATACTCAAATTCTTGATAAAAAAATCGAGATAATTGTACCATGTCTCTTAAAGTATTACATCTACGAGCTGTTATTTTAATTATTTCAGTTAAAACAGGACCTTTTGAAATGTCTATATTTTCTGTTTGAAAATAATGTTCTAAACATTTTCCTATATAATCTACAGATAAATTATTAATATAATAATGGTTAAGCCATAGCAATTTTTTTATATTAAAACAACTTGATGATTTACTTAATCCCTTTAAATTAAATAATTTTTTCATTTCATCTAAACTAAAAACTTCTTGATTCCCATAAGACCAACCTAATCTCAATATATAATTCAAAATAGCGTCAGGTAAATATCCTTTCTGATAATATTCCATCACATCAATAACATTATTTCTTTTAGACATTTTTCTCCCGCTATTTTCAGTAATCATCGATACATGAGCATAAATAGGAATATCTGCACCCAATGATTTTAATATATTAATCTGGCGAGGAGTGTTGTTAATGTGATCTTCTCCTCTGATAACATGAGTAATTTTCATATCTCTGTCATCTATGACAACACAAAAATTATATGTAGGAATCCCATTACTACGTAAAATAATTAAATCATCCAACTCTTTATTTTCAAAAACAATTTTCCCTCTTATTTCGTCATAAAAAATTACTTTTCCTGTTTCAGGATTACGAAATCTTACTACATAAGGTACACTACCATAAAAATTGCCTTTAATATCACGACATTTACCATCATATCGCGGTTTTTCTCCTTTTAAAATTTGATTTTTTCTTAACTTTTCTAATCTAGATGTAGAACAATAACATTTGTAAGCTTTTCCCGAGAGAATCATAGAATCAATAATATCTATGTAATGTTGTAATCTTTGAGTTTGAAAATACGGTCCTTCATCCCATGTTAATCCTAACCACTTTAATCCCTTTAAAATTTTTTTTATAGATAATTTTGTAGAACGTTCACAATCAGTATCTTCAAAACGTAAAACAAAAATACCTTTATTACGTTTAGCAAATAACCATGAATATAAAGCTGTACGTATACTACCTATATGTAAATTTCCTGTAGGACTTGGAGCAAAACGAGTCTTAATTATCATCTGTTACCTCTAAAAATTATTTTTACATTTCAGAAACAATCTTACACTTATCTATTGGATATTATTAAAATAATTTAATATTCTCTTACAATAAGACTAAAGTTTAGATCAAAAAAAAATCATTATGATTAAAAATAAAACAAATAGATATTTTATTAAAAAAAAAGATTGACTGCTTCTGATTGATCTTTAAAATAGGAGTTACAAATATAAAAATAATTCTTCAGGGTGATTAACTCAGTTGGTAGAGTTCCTCCTTTACACGGAGGCAGTCGGCGGTTCGAGTCCGTCATCACCCACCAGTTTGAGGGTCGTTAGCTCAGTTGGTAGAGCAGTTGACTTTTAATCAATTGGTCGCAGGTTCAAATCCTGCACGACCCAAATTAAAATATTAATATTTAAAAATAAATTTTATTTATACACTTTAAACTAAAATTAATGCAATAAAAAATCGATATTATAAATCTCTTCTATTTTTAGATTTTTAGCTCGCATTAACTTTAAACCAGGATTTTTACCTACAATTATTAAATTTACTTTTTTAGAAATAGAATTTACTACTTGACCACCTAAATATTCTATTTTTTTAATTAATTGTCTTCTAGAAATTTCATTAAAAAATCCAGTAATAACAATAATTTTATTATATAAAAAAATATTTTTGTTTACTATGTTAAATCTACGATCAGTAACATCAGGATAAATATTTAATTCTTTTTCTAAATCACGTAAAAATTTTATTTTATTTTTATTATGAAAAAAATTAAAAATATTTTCAGAAACTGTAGGTCCTAATCCTTTTATTTTAAATAAATCTGATTTATTAACATAGATTAATTTTTTTAAATTTTTAAAATAATTAGAAAGTAAAATAGCCGTTGTTAAACCTATTCCACAAATTCCAAAAGCATAAATAACTTTACTCAACACTACAGATCGTGATTTATTTAATGATTGTAAAATATTTTTAGCTAATTTTATACCTACACGATCTAATTTTATTAATTCATTCATTTTTAATTTAAAGAAATCTACAGGATTTTTAACATAATTATTATCTACTAACATATCAATTAATTTACATCCTAATCCTTGTACATTTAACGCTTTTTTTGAAAAAAAATGATAAAATGCTTTTTTACGTTGTCCATCACAATTAAATCCTCCACTACAATAAAAATGACCATCTTTCTTCTTTTGTATTATTTTATACATGCATATTGGACAATTTTTAGGAAAAATAATATTATTTCTTTTCGAATTAGTATTTAATTTTACTACATTTATAATTTTTGGTATAACGTCTCCAGATCGACATATTGTCACATCGTCACCTATAGATAATCCTATCTTATCTATTTGATTTTTGCTGTGCAATGAAACATTAGATATTATGACTCCAGATATTTCAACAGGTTTCACACGAGCAACAGGAGTAATAATACCCGTTCTTCCTGTTTGAAAATCTACACGTAAAACCTTTGTAATTTTTTCAAAAGATTTGAATTTAATAGCAATAGCCCAAATAGGAAATCTATTAGAAATACCCAATATTTTCTGAAATTTAATACTATTTATCTTTATAACAATACCATCTATATTAAAATCTAATAAGGAACGTTTTTTTTCTATTTTATGATAAAATAAGCTTACTTCTTTCACATTACTACATAATACAGTGTGATTATCAATAAGTAATCCCCATTTTTTTAAAATTTGTAATTTATCAAAATGGTTACTAACCCCATCTTTACCTTTAATCACATTGTATCCATATGCATAAAACATTAATTTCCTTTTAATTATTGTACTAGATCTATTATGACGCAGTGATCCAGCTGCTACATTTCTCGGATTAGAAAAAAGTTTTTCTTTCTTAATTCCAGATTCTTGATTAAACGATAAAAAATCACTATTTTTAATAAATACTTCACCTCTAATTTCCATTAAATATGGAATATTATCACCTCTTAAAACTAACGGAATCGTATTCATTCTTATAGCATTATTAGTTACGTCTTCTCCAAATTTTCCATCTCCACGCGTAACTGCTTTGAATAATTTCCCCTCTTTATATATTAAATTTAATGCTAAGCCGTCTATTTTAAGTTCACAACATATTTCTATTGAATCTTTAATATTTAAAATATTTTTAGTTTTTTTTTCAAATTTTAAATAATCACTTATATTAAAAGTATTATCTAAAGATAACATAGGCGTTAAATGAAAAAATGACCTACAACCACTTTGAATAGCGGATCCTATTTTTTGCATAGGAGAATGAGTATTAATTAATAGATTATATTTTTCCTCTAATATTTGTAATTCCCGTATTAAACTATCATATTTTTCATCTGAAATAACAGGAGCATACAATGTATGATATAAATAATTATGGTACAAAATTTTTTGTCTTAATTTAAAAACTTTATTTTTATAAAATTCCATAAAACACCATTTTATATAAAAATATTAAAAATAAAACTTATAAAAAATAAAAAACTACATATGTAATATATTTAATAAAATATTAAAATTTGATAGTTACGAAAAATAATTATATTTTATTTTTAATACATTTTTAATTAATAAAAATTGATTCTATCAATAATATTATTTATTAATAATATCATTTTTATTATTTAATAATTTATTAAATAATAATTTAATATGGACTATATTATTACTTCAATAAATATAATTAACTAATAAAAATTATTTGTTTTAACATTAAACTATACTTAAATTATAAAATAGTTTATATTTTTATTGTTTATTTAAAATAATAAAAAATAATTGTTTATTTTATATGTTAATTTGAAATTAAATTAAAAGAATAAAAACGTAATTTTTAATAAATTTTATTCTTTAATAATTAAAACTATAGAATAAAAAATTCATTATTTTTTATTCTATAGTTTTAATTATTAAAGAATAAAATTTATTTAATTAAAACCATTCTTATAAAATTTTAAAAATAGTTTTAATCAACAAATTATTACTTAACTAATATTGTATAAATTTTATTTATTAATAATGATAATTTAATTAAATTACTATAAATTTTAAAAAAGATTTATTAATCATTAAAAACATTTTATCTATATAAAATTTTAAGTTAACCATTAACTAATACAATCATATTTCAGCATAAAAAATAATATTATATAATACAATATTGGAACATCTATGAAAAAAATATATTCAGATCAATCTTATACAATTGGTAATACTCCATTGATCAGATTAAAAAAAATAGGTAATGGTTATATTATAGTAAAAGTTGAATCTCAAAATCCAGGTTTCAGTGTAAAATGCCGGATTGGTGCCAATATGATATGGGATGCAGAAAAAAAAGGTATACTAAATAAAAAAAAAGAAATATTAGAAGCAACTAGCGGTAACACCGGAATATCTTTAGCATACATTGCTGCTTCTCAAAATTATAAAATTACTTTAATAATGCCAGAAACCATGTCTTTAGAACGTAAAAAATTACTGAAAGCATTAGGAGCTCAATTAATTTTAACAGATGGCAAAAAAGGCATGAAAGGAGCTGTTTTAAAAGCAAAAGAAATGTATGTTTTACATCCAGAAAAATATGTTCTTTTACAACAATTTGATAATCCAGCCAATCCAGAAATACATGAAAAAACGACAGGACCTGAAATTTGGAACGATACCAACGGTAAAATAGATGTACTAATATCGGGAGTTGGAACTGGTGGAACAATTACAGGAATTAGTAGATATATTAAAAAAACAAAAAAAAGAAAAAACTTCATTTCTATAGCTGTTGAACCAGATCAATCACCAGTAATTTCACAATTTCTTTCCGGAAAAAAAATAAAACCTGGAACACATAAAATACAAGGTATTGGAGCTGGATTCATTCCTAAAAATTTAGATTTAAATTTAATAGATAAAGTTATGACTGTATCATATCAAGAATCAATTTTAGCAGCACGTATGCTAATGCAAAAAGAAGGTATCTTGGCTGGTATTTCTTCAGGAGCAGCTCTTTCTGCAGCTATAAAAATACAAAAAGAAAGTATATTTAAAAATAAAAATATTGTTGTAATTCTTCCTTCTTCTGGAGAAAGATACCTAAGCACTGATTTATTTTCTGAAATATAAAATGTAAACATTATACCATTTTATAAAAAACTATAGTAATTTTGTTTTTTATAATCATTCTTATTCTTAAAATCATATTATTTTTAACTTTTAAATAAAAAATGTTAAAAACATTTGAATAAATGTATTTAATAAAATTATTTAACAGATAAATTGATCGTAAAATAAAATTAAGGGCAATTTATGTTTCAAAAAAATATTACAATAACAGCAAAAAATGGATTACACACTCGTCCAGCTGCTCAATTTGTTAAAGAAGCAAAAAAATTCATATCTGATATTACTGTAACTTGTAAAGGAAAAAATGCAAGTGCTAAAAGTTTATTTAAACTACAATCTTTAGGATTAATTCAAGGTAGTATAATTACTTTATCTGCAAAAGGTGAAGATGAAAAAAAAGCAATTACACATTTAGAAAACGTTATATCAGAATTAAAATAATTATTAAATTAAACAATATTTATATTAGCATAAAGAAAATACCGGAAGTAATATTTCTATACTTCCGGAATATTTAAACTCCAGTTAATATCTCCTGATAATAATATTCTTAAATTTAATTCGCTATTTTACATCTAAAGGTAACATTATGATTTCAGGTATTTTAGCATCACCAGGTATTGCTTTTGGGAAAGCTATATTATTAAAAGAAGAAAATATTATTCTCAATCAGAAGAAAATTTCTTATAAAAAAATTACTAAAGAAATAAAAAATTTTTTTGAAGGCAGAAAAAAAACATTACTACAGTTAAAAGAAATAAAAAAACAAGCAATTTTATCTTTCGAAAAAGAAAAAGAAGAAATTTTTGAAGGTTATATTATGCTTCTAGAAGACGAAGAATTAGAAAAAGAAATTATTTCTCTAATTCAAGAAAAATTTATTTCTGCAGATTATGCAACTGATATTGTCATTCAAAAACACGTTAATTCGCTAGAAAAATTAGAAGACGAATATTTAAAAAATCGGGCAACAGATATCAGAGATATAGGCAATAGATTATTGCGTAATATTCTTAAATTAAATGTTATTGATTTAAAAAATATAAACAATAAAGTAATACTTGTAGCTAAAGATTTAACACCTTCAGAAACAGCACAACTTAATAGTACAAAAATATTAGGATTTATTACTGATTTAGGAAGTCATATATCCCATACATCAATTATCGCCAGATCACTAGAAATTCCGGCTATTGTAGGAACTGGTAATATCACAAAAAAAGTTAAAAATGACGATTTTCTTATCATTGATGCTATCAACAATATAATTTATATTAATCCTGATAAAGATAAAATAAATAAAATAAAAATATTAAAAGAAAAATACATAAATAAAAAAGAAAAATTAATTTTGTTAAAAACATTACCGGCCATTACTTTAGATCAACGTCAAATAGAACTCGGGGCCAACATTGGAAATATTAATGACATTCCTAATGCAAAAAAAAATGGAGCGAAATCTATAGGATTATATCGTACTGAATTTTTATTTATGAAACGTGAAAATTTACCATCTGAAGAAGAACAATTTCAAACATACAAAAAAATAGCTGAAAAAATGAATGGGGGTTCTATAATTATTAGAACAATGGATATTGGAGGAGATAAAAATCTTCCGTATATGAATTTCCCTAAAGAAGAAAATCCTTTTTTAGGCTGGAGAGCTATCCGTATTTCTATAGATAGAAAAGATATCTTACATGATCAATTAAAAGCCATACTCAGAGCTTCAGCGTTTGGTAATTTAAAAATTATGTTTCCAATGATTATTTCAGTAGAGGAAGTAAGAATTCTTAAGTATGAATTAAAAAAATTAAAATCACAATTATCTGAAAAAAAAATAGAATTTGATAAAAAAATAGAAATCGGAATTATGATAGAAACACCGGCTTCTGCAATTATATGTCATCACTTAATAAAAGAAGTTGACTTTTTTAGCATAGGAACCAACGATTTAACTCAATATACGTTAGCTGTTGATCGTGGTAATAAATGCGTATCTAATCTTTACAATCCAATGAGTCCATCTGTACTAAATTTAATCCAAATGGTGATCAATGCTTCTCATCTTGAAGGAAAATGGACAAGTATATGTGGTGAATTAGCAGGAGATAAACGCGCTACAATATTACTATTAGGAATGGGAATCGATAAACTAAGTATGAGTTCCCCAAATATTCCTATTATAAAAAAAATAATAAGAAAAGTAAATTTTAAAGAAGCACAAAAAGTAGCAAAAGAAGCTTTAAATCAAGCTACAGCTCAGGAATTAATTGATGTAATAAATAAATTTAATAATAATAAAAATTTTTATTAAAAAACTATCTTATCCAAAAAAGTATTAGGAGAAATTCATGGGACTATTTTCAAATTTTTTTGAGAAAAAAAAAGATGATTTTAATCAAGTTATTAACGTAAAATCACCAATATCAGGAAAAATTATAGATATCAAAAATGTACCTGATGCGGTTTTTTCTCAAAAAATTGTTGGAGATGGAATAGCAATCGAACCTACAGGTAATGAAATTGTTGCTCCAGTAAATGGCACTATAGGAACAATATTTAAAACTATGCATGCTTTTTCTATTCAATCTAATGAAGGTATTGAATTATTTATTCATTTTGGTATAGATACTGTTAATCTTAAAGGAAAAGGATTTAAAAAATTTATTCAAGAATCTAACATTGTTAAAGTAGGAGATAAAATTATTCTTTTAGATTTACCATTTTTAAAATTAAACTCTAAATCTATCATCACTCCTGTTGTAATATCTAATATGGAAAAAATAAAATCAATAAAAAAATATTCTGGTAATACTATTGCAGGAAAAACAACAATTATGAGTATAATAATATAATTTATATTAGTTAAAACGGTATGATAAATACCGTTTTAACTGTATCAATATATTCGATAACTTTTTTTATTAAAAAAATATTTTTACCAAAAATTTATTTCTTATTTCTTATAAAAAAATGAATAATAACATCCATTAATTTAATTAATAAAAATTATTTTTAATATCATTGAACATATTTATTACTGAATTTATATTTATTTTTACTTTTTATAATATATTTTTAATTTAAATTAATAAAATTATAAATATTAATTTTATTTAATAAATCTAAAAAATAAAAAATACAAATGATATAAAAAATTTTTCATTATTAAAATTTTCAGTATTTGTTTTTTATTCAGAAATATCTTCAAATTAAAGTCTAAAATGCTCTCTTAATAATTAACTATCATAAAAAATAATATAAATTCTATTATTATAAAAACTTATTTATATTTTTACTATTATATTTATAATAATATTATTATATTAATACTTCCTATCTTTAATTTTTTTCTCTTATTAATTATTTGCCAATTTATAATAAACAATAAATCTAAAATAATTATTAACATATACTTAATATATTAAGTATATGTTTAATATATTTTATTAAACCCCATATTTCTATATACATAGAAATACATATTTTATTGTTAATACTATTTAATAACAATTTTCTAATATATTCGTATACATATCATTTAAAAAAAATAAACGCCATTTATTAATTAAAATAATTCTTAAACGCGTTAATTCTGACTTAATTCCGATTCCAGTAAATCCTGATTGTAAAATAGATTTAATAGAAACACTTTTTGCTATACAAAATATATTTTTTAAATATGCACCTGGAGATAAAATTAACTTTACTAAATTTAAATAATCGGCATAAAAATTAATTAAAATTACTAATTTATCTATTCTTTCAGGTTTTCTCCAAGCATCAATACGATCAAAAAAAATCATAATAGACTGTGTAGTTTGAAAAAAAATACCATATAAAAAATTACTAAAACCAGAAATCAAAACTGCTAAATCTTGAATATCAGAAGGAACATGTAACCGCTTACATAATCTTTTAATTAAAGAAGCAGAAAAATTATCATAAAATTCATATTTTTTTTTATTATACAAAGAAGAAAAACCAATGCTTAAAAATTGACATAAACAAGAAAATCTTATATCTATTTTTTTACTCACTTTAGACACTTTTGCTAAAGCCATAAAAAAAAAATTATTTATATTTGTAATATAATTATTTATATGTACTGAAAAATTAGCAGAATATAATTTATCTATTTCAGGAAATAAAATAGATAAAGCCTGACAATCACGTAACACCTGAAAATAAACATGTGGATGAGATGTCATTAAAGCCTTTTCTGTTTCTTTCCAAATTCTTTCATTTTTCAAATAAGATAATTCTCTGCTTTTAACTATATCTGACATAAATAACATTGTTTTTCTTGCAATTCTAAATCCTAAATAATTAAAAGTAGCTGCAAATCGAGCAACTCTTAATACCCGTAACGGATCTTCTTTAAATGAACTAGAAATATGACGCAATATTCCTAATTTAAGATCTTTTTTCCCGTTACACGGATCAATATAATTACCATATTGATCTTGAGCTATAGCATTTATTGTTAAATCTCTCCTAATTAAATCTTCTTCTAACGTTATTTTAGAAGAACAATTAACTTTAAAACCATGATAACCTACCCCTGATTTTCTTTCTGTCCGTGCTAAAGCATACTCTTCACGGGTTTTCGGATGAATAAAAACAGGAAATTCCTTACCAACTTGTTTATAACCTTTGTTAAGTAAAATTTCAGCATTAGAACCTACAACTACCCAATCTTTATCTTTAACTGATAAATGTAATAATTTATCTCTAACAGCTCCACCTACCAAATATATGTCCATAAAATATATCCTGTTAATTTCTATTTAATACATTACATACCTATGATTGCAAGAATATATCACTAAAAATTTTTTAATAATAAAAATATATTAAAAAAATATAAAAAATTTTTATCAAAATAATATTAATAAAAAATTATATAAAACATATTTTTTAATAAAACTATATTAAAAATATATAAAGATTTATCTTATGTAAGATAAAAATATAAATAATAATACAATTATAATATATATATTATATATATCATATATAAACATTACGTTTATCAAACGTAACAAAAAATCATTTAATTAAATAAAAAACATTTTAATATATGTCTAAATATATATATAATTTTATTACATATTAATATATAATTAATATAAAATATTATATATATCACAAATATATATAATATATTTTTATCACTAATAAAAAATAATTATTATTAAAAACAAATTTAAAAGATATTATTAATTAAAAATTATAAAAATAAATTATTTTTTAAAAAATTAAAAATATTAATGACAATATGGTTAACATTATTTGTTAATTAAATTAATTTATCATTAATAATGATATAATATATATTTTTAATATATACATACATATTCTTCATCTATCAATATATAAATACAGGTTTTTAACCATGAATCGATCCTTACTCTATGAATTCGGAAATAAAAAACAACGTGTTAAAAATGCTATCCGTTCATTAAAACAAGGACAAGGTATTATATTACTCGATGATGCAGATAGAGAAAATGAAGGAGATTTAATTTTTGGATGTGAATCATTAACAGTAGAACAAGTAGCCCTCACCATTAGATATGGCAGTGGTATTGTTTGTTTATGTATAACGGAATCAAAAAGAAAACAATTAGCATTACCTATGATGGTTAAAAATAATACTAGTAAATTTAGCACCAACTTTACAGTTACGATTGAAGCTGCCCAAGGAGTATCTACAGGCGTATCAGCTAAAGATAGATTAACTACAATTCTTACAGCTACATCCGATAAAGCTAAACCTAGTGATTTGAACCGTCCTGGACACGTTTTTCCACTACGAGCTCATCAACAAGGATTATTAAAAAGAAAAGGACATACGGAAGCTACTATTGAACTAATGAATATATCTGGATTAAAACCAAATGGAATACTATGTGAATTAACCAATTCTGATGGATCTATGGCAAAAATACACGAAATTACCCATTTCGCGAAATTAAAAAATATGACAGTATTAACTATCGAAGATTTAATAAATTACATTTATTAACCATAATAATAATTCATAAAATGAAAAATTTATATAAATAAAAAATAAATATTTCTAAAAAATTATAAAATTTTTATTTTATGGATTTTAAATCACTTAATAACCAATTAGGATTAACAAAGATATTTAATGTAGAAGATTTTCTTTCTTTAAAACGTAACATACCAACATAAGCAATCATTGCCCCATTATCTGTACATAATTCAGGTTTTACATAAAAAACTTGACTTTTACAACGAATAGCCATCTGTTTAATTTTTTCTCTTAAAGAATCATTAGCACTGACTCCACCTGCTAAAACTATACGCTTCAAACCAGTTGTTTTTAATGCTTTTTTACATTTAATAACCAATATATCAATTACCGCTGATTCAAATTCATAAGCAATATCTGCACATGTTTGAAAATCTTTTTTTTGCTTACTAATTAAATTAGAAACATACGTCTTCAACCCTGAAAAACTGAAATTTAAATCTAAAGATTTAATCATAGGTCTTGGAAACTTAAAACGACCAGGAGTACCATACTTTGCCATCTTAGATAAAGAAGGACCTCCAGGGTAACTTAAACCTAATAATTTAGCCGTTTTATCAAAAGCATCACCAACAGAATCATCTAGTGATTCTCCTAATAAATTATAACTACCTATTTTACATGCTTGAATTAATTGAGTATGTCCTCCAGAAACAAGAAGAGCAATAAACGGAAATTCTATTTTTTTTTCTTCCAACATTGGTGATAATAAATGTCCTTCCATATGATTT
Source organism: Buchnera aphidicola (Pemphigus immunis) (assembly GCF_964059115.1). Taxonomy (NCBI): domain Bacteria; kingdom Pseudomonadati; phylum Pseudomonadota; class Gammaproteobacteria; order Enterobacterales; family Erwiniaceae; genus Buchnera; species Buchnera aphidicola. The sequence goes on along the minus strand of NZ_OZ060408.1, from coordinate 62,652 downwards.
ATTGGAATAATGGGTATATTCCAAGAAAATGACAAAGCATGACCAATAGAAGCACCTATCAATAATGATCCTATTAATCCAGGACCTGCTGTATAAGCAATAGCACTAATAGACTTTACATCACATCCAGATTGCATTAAAGCTCTTTCAATTAAAGGGACTGTCTTATTCATATGACTGCGTGCTGCTAACTCAGGAACTATCCCTCCATATTTAGAATGTACATTAAATTGATTACATAACAAATTAATCATTAAACCCAATCGATCATCATAAATTGCAATACCTGTATCATCACAAGATGTTTCAATACCTAATACACGCATTTTCCCCCTTAAGTAATTTAAATATAAAAAATCACATGTATTTTATGTAAAAAATTTAATATATGATAAAAATATTCATATAATTAATTAATTTCATTATCTTATATTAAAGAAAATATTATGTATATATATATACAAATAAAATATAAGATATATAAAAAATAAATTCATAATGCCATATTTTTTGATATTATATTCCTAACATCGTAAAGTAAAAATTATTCTTTTTTTTGTTTTATATCAAAATAAGGAAAATCAATATGCCCATTATTAAAGTACGTGAAAATGAACCTTTTGATATAGCCCTACGTAGATTTAAAAGATCCTGTGAAAAAGCCGGAATATTGGCTGAAATTAGACGTCGAGAATTTTATGAAAAACCTACTACTGAAAGGAAAAGAGCAAAAGCATCCGCTATAAAACGTCTTGCAAAAAAAATTTCTAGAGAAAATTTAAAACGCGTTCGCATGTACTAACATTAAATATGATAAAAATAAAACACTGTTAAATTTTAAAATTACGGTGTTTTATAAAAAAACAAATAAAATATATGATAGGAAAAATACCAAAAGTTTTTATTGATGAATTACTTATCAAAACCAATATTATTGATCTTATTAATTCTCGTATTCCTTTAAAAAAACAAGGTCAAAATTACCATGCTAAATGTCCTTTCCATGATGAAAAAACTCCATCTTTTACAGTAAATGATAAAAAACAATTTTATTATTGTTTTGGCTGTAATTCTCATGGAAACGTTATTGATTTTTTAATGAACTATGAACACTTAACTTTTATAGAAAGCATTGAAACACTTTCTATCTTAAATAGATTAACTATACCTTATAACATTGGTTATAAAAAAAACGAAAATGAATTTAATAAAAGAAACGAATTATATTGCTTAATGAAAACAATATCTGATATATATAAAAAAAATATTATTAATAATAATACAAATGAAGCTTATCTATACTTAAAACGAAGAGGTATCAATGAAAAAATGATAAATGATTTTTCTATTGGCTTTGCGCCAAAAGAATGGAACAATATGTCAAATAAAATAATATTAAACAAAAAAAATAAAAATACACTTATTGATTCTGGAATACTACTTCTAAATAAACAAGGATATCCTTATGATCGATTTAGAGGAAGAATTATATTCCCTATTAAAGATAATTATGGAAGAATTAATGGATTTGGTGCCAGAAATTTAGATAATAAAAAACCAAAATATATCAATTCTCCAGAAACAATCATTTTTCATAAAAGCAGACAACTATATGGTCTATATGAAATAAAAAAAAAATATCCCAAACCAAATAAATTATTAATCGTTGAAGGGTATATTGATGTTATCATGCTTACTCAGTTTAAAATTAATTATGCAGTGGCTTCATTGGGAACCTCAATAACTTCCGAACACATACAATTACTTTTCCGTACTACCAACAACGTAATATATTGTTACGACGGTGATAACTCAGGAAAAGAAGCTGCATGGCGTACTTTAAAAAAAAGTTTACCATATATACAAGACGGGAAAAGTATTAAATTTATATTTCTTCCTCAAAACGAAGACCCAGATACCATCATCAGAAAAGAAGGCAAAAAAGCTTTTGAAAATAGAATTAATCAAGCAACCGATTTATCAAAATTTCTTTTTTCCAAACTATTAAAAAATATTAATTTAAGTTCCATTGAAGGACGTAGTTATTTGAGCGCAATAGCAGTTCCATTAATTAAATTAATACCAGGAGAAACTATGCGTATTTATTTGAAACAAATATTAGGACATAAACTAGGTATTCCAGATCTTAACCAATTAGAAAAATTATTTATTAAAAACAAAAAAAAAATAGAAAATTATAGTATTAAACCAATAAAACAAAATAGAATGCGAATTCTAATTTCCTTATTAATTCAAAATCCATATTTAGCAGAAAACGTACCTTCTATTACAAAACTAAATAATTTAAAAATAAAAGGAATAACTTTATTTTTAGCATTAATTAAAATTTGCAAAAAGAATCCTAAATTAAATACAGGACAAATATTAGAAATATATAGAAATACTGATATAATTTCTGTTCTATATAAACTTGCCAAATGGGATCACATGATAATCGAAAAAGAAACAAAAAACGTATTTTTAGATTTATTAAGTGGACTATATGATAAAATATTAGAATTAAGACAAGAGCTCTTAATAAATAAAGAAAGACAAAAAGGATTGAATAATGCTGAAAAAAATGAATTATGGTCAATAAACAAAAAATTAGCAGGAATATAATTCCATGAAATTTCAATAAATAAGATAAAAATATATTTTAAAAATCTTAAAAAATAAATCAAACATATCTTAACAGTTCATAAAACTACTCATGATTGACAAAAATATAAGTCAATCAATTTTACCAATAAAAATTAACAAAAGAAATGTGGATACTGTCTCATGGAGCAAAACCCGCAATCACAGCTTAAACTACTTGTCACTCATGGAAAAGAACAAGGTTATTTGACCTATGCTGAAGTTAACGATCATCTACCAGAAGATATAATTGATTCTGATCAAATCGAAGATATAATTCAAATGATTAATGATATGGGAATACAAGTAGTAGAAGCAGCACCAGATGCTGATGATCTTATACTAAACGAAAGTAGTACAGATACTGATGAAGATACAGCTGAAGCAGCAGCACAAGTGTTATCTAATGTAGAAACTGAACTTGGTCGAACAACTGATCCTGTTCGTATGTACATGCGAGAAATGGGCACTGTAGAATTATTAACACGAGAAGGTGAAATTGATATAGCAAAGCGAATAGAAGATGGAATTAACCAAGTTCAATCTTCAGTGGCTGAATATCCAGAAGCTATCAGTTACCTTTTAGAACAATATCATCGTGTTGAATCTGGTGAAATAAAATTATCTGAACTAATTACAGGATTTGTAGATCCAAATGCAGAAGAATTTCTTTCTCCTATATCTACAAATATTGGATCTGAACTACTAGAAGAAGAACATAATAATGAAGATCATGATAATGATGAAGAAGATGATAACGAAGATGAAAATAATGTTGATCCTGAACTAGCGAAAGAAAAATTCATTGAATTACATTATCAATATAATATTACTAATAGCACAATAAGAAAAAATAATAGAAATCATGAAGATTCATTAAATGCCATTAATAATTTATCAGAAATATTCAAACAATTTAGACTAGTTCCTAAACAATTTGATTATTTAGTAAAAAAAATGCGAAAAATGATGAAAAGAGTAAGAGTACAAGAACGTTTGGTTATGAAACTATGCATAGAAAAATGTAAAATGCCAAAAAAAAATTTTATTAATATTTTTACGAAAAGGAAATCCGATATTAACTGGTTACAATTAATAAAAAATACAAAAAAACCATGGTCTGAAAAATTATATTCAATAAAAGAAGATATTAATTTTATCTTAAAAAAATTAATTCAGATAGAAAAAGAAACAGGATTAACTATTGAACAAGTAAAAGATATCAATAAAAGAATGGCTATAGGAGAAGCTAAAGCTAGAAGAGCCAAAAAAGAAATGGTAGAAGCAAATCTAAGATTAGTCATATCAATAGCAAAAAAGTATACTAACCGCGGATTACAATTTTTAGATCTAATTCAAGAAGGAAATATAGGTTTAATGAAAGCTGTAGATAAATTTGAATATAGAAGAGGATATAAATTTTCAACATACGCCACCTGGTGGATCAGGCAAGCCATTACTCGTTCTATTGCTGATCAAGCTAGAACTATTCGTATTCCTGTACATATGATTGAAACTATCAATAAACTAAATCGTGTTTCCAGACAAATGCTACAAGAGATGGGACGAGAACCAACACCCGAAGAATTATCTGAAAGAATGTTAATACCGGAAGATAAAATAAGAAAAGTATTAAAAATAGCAAAAGAACCTATATCAATGGAAACACCTATTGGAGACGATGATGATTCTCATTTAGGTGATTTTATAGAAGATACAACATTAGAATTACCTTTAGATTCTGCTACTTCTGAAAGTTTACGTTCTGCTACTCATAACGTTTTATCTGGCTTAACCCCGAGAGAAGCTAAAGTTTTAAGAATGCGTTTTGGTATCGATATGAATACCGACCACACTTTAGAAGAAGTTGGTAAACAATTTGATGTCACACGTGAACGTATCAGACAAATAGAAGCTAAAGCATTAAGAAAATTAAGACATCCTAGCCGATCTGAAGTACTCCGTAGTTTTTTAGATGATTAATAGACAACAACAAAGCTTATTTTATTTAAGAAGCTTTGTTGTTGTTTTTAATAAAAATTTATAATACATTTTTATGATCTTCAATATTATTAATATAAAAAATGAATCTTTATTTAATATTCAAAATTCTATCTACATTCATGTCTGATTTAACAAAATATAAAAATTTATATAGCAAATTTTTTCCATAAAAAATTAAAAATAACTATTTAATTATTTTTAAAATATTAATCATAAATAATCTTATATTTTATTAAATCAGTAGTAATAAATTCTCATTAATTTATTCACATTAATTTAGAAACAATTCTAGCTGGAACACCAGCAGCTGTACTATATGAAGGGATAGAATTTAAAACAACAGCACCGGCACCTATCTTGGAATTTAAACCAATTTCTATATCTCCAAGAATTTTTGCTCCAGCTCCTATAACAACTCCTTCTCTTATAGTAGGATGTCTTTTCCCAGTAATTTTTCCAGTACTACCTAACGTTACCGATTGTAAAATAGAAACATTATTTTCTACTAAAACAGTTTCTCCTATTACAATACCCGTAGCATGATCTAACATAATACCATATCCAATTTCAGCAGCAGGATGAATATCTACCGAAAATAATACTGATACTGTATTTTGTAAAAATAATGCTAATGATTTACGTCCTATTTTCCATAATTTATGACTAATACGATATATTTGTAAAGCATGAAAACCTTTTAAATATAAAAATATAGTAGAATAATGATCTATTACAGGATCTCGATTATAAACAGCATATATATCTTTAACTGCAGATTTTAATAACGATAAATCAGATAAATATACTTTTTCAAAAGTATCTTGTAAAAAAAAATCCATAATCATTTTATTTTGCAATTTATTAGATAAAATAAAACTTAATGCTTGTAAAAAAGACTTATGCTGTAATACCATTAAATAATAAAATTTAGATAATGTAGGTTCATTATCTGAAATAATTTTTATTTCTGATCGTATTTTTTCCCATACCAAATTAATTTCTTCAAACAAAATTTTTCCTCCTAAAAAATAATTAATAAAAATTAAAAATTTTTTAATCTATATTAAACTAATTCAACTTATTTTTATTTTTAATAAAACATTGATATATATATAAATAATAAACTAAACACATTGTATAGTCATAAAAATTTCTATTACAATACATTGAATAAAATTTTTACATAATAAATAATTATATGTCGCTGAAATGAATCTTTTATTTGTTAAAAATTTATTTTATTTATAAAATACATGTTTTATTAATATCAAAATATATAGTTTAATTAAGATTAAATTAATTTTTGGATTAATATCTAATAAAATAAATCAATATTTATGCACTAATATTATTAATTTTTTAAAAAAATGCTTTTTTAATCCAAAAAAACAAATAATTTTTTATTATAAACAAAAAAATATCGCGACATGTTTTTATGTCGCGATGAATAATTATTAATTTTAATTAAAAAAGTATTAAATAAAATAAAGATTATTCATTTTTTAATTCAGAAATGACAAAAGACACTTGTTCTTTTGAAACCCCACCTTTAGAATTTCTTTTATTTATGATAGAACATAAATCTAATACGTCATATACATCAGAAGCAATAATAGGACAATACTTTTTAAAAGTTAAAATATCTATTTCTTGTAGAGATATGTTTTTTTCTATTGCTTCTAATACAATCTTTCCAACAATACGATGAGCATCACGAAAAGGTATACTTTTTCGCACTAAATAATCCGCTAGTTCAGTAGCATTAGAATAACCTTTCTTTGCAGCTTCTCGACAAATAAACTTATTTATTTTAATTCCCTTTAAAACTAAAACTGACATATGCAAACAACTATTCCAAGTATCTAAAGCATCAAATAATCCTTCTTTATCTTCTTGCATATCTTTATTATATGCTAAAGGTAAACCCTTCAATAATACTAAAATACTAATCAAAGAACCATACACACGACCAGTTTTACCTCTTATTAATTCCAAAGCATCTGGATTTTTTTTTTGAGGCATCAATGAAGAACCAGATGTTACATCATCAGATAATGAAATAAAATTTACTTCCCCGGAATTAAAAAAAATTAAATCTTCAGAAAAACGAGATAAATGTAACATACTAATTGAAGCAACTGATATTAACTCAATAACATAATCTCTATCAGAAACACTATCTAAACTATTACTTGTTGCTGAAGAAAAACCTAAATTACTCGCTAATTTTTCTCGATCAATATTCCAACTTGTACCAGATAAAGCTCCACTACCTAAAGGACTGATATCTATTCTTTTAAATGCATCTTTTAATCTACTAGTATCTCTTTTAAACATTTCTATATAAGCTAAACACCAATACGCAAAGGTGATAGGCTGAGCTTTTTGTAAATGTGTATATCCTGGCATAATCACATTTTGTGTTTCTTCTGCAAGAAAAAGTAACGCTTTTTTAAGTTTATAAATACTATTCAATAAAATATTTACTTGAGACTTACACCACAATTTTAAATCTGTAGAAACTTGATCGTTTCTACTACGACCAGTATGCAATTTCTTACCAAGTGAGCCTATTTTATGCACTAATTCTAGTTCTACCCAAGTATGAACATCTTCTACATCACTTCTCAATATCCTTTTAGAATTATTTTTTACTTCTTTTAATAACGAAATTAAAGCTTCTTCTATTTTTTTTTGTTCTTTGGATGTTAATACATTAACCATCACAAGTGATTTTGACCACTCTATTGAACCTAATATATCTTCTTCCACCAAACGATAATCAATATGCAAAGAATTATTAAATTTTTTAAAATACTGGTTAGATAATTGTGTAAATCGACCACCCCATAACGCCATAATCTTAACCTACTTATTTATAAACAATAAATTATTAAATTAATTTATTATTAATTAATATAAAAAATTATTTTTTTTGTTTTTTTATCGCACGGATACGAGCAGATAAAGAAAAAAGTCTTATAAACCCTTTTGCATCTGATTGATGGTAAACTTCATCTTCTCCGAATGTTGCGAAATCTTTAGAATATAAAGAATTAGGAGACTTTTTTTGTACAGCGACTACTTTACCTTTATATAATTCCAAACCTACCTCACCATTAATTTCATTAGATAAACTATCAGCAGCTGCTTGAAGAGATTCACGTAAAGGAGCAAACCAACGTCCATCATAAACTACAGAAGACATTTCTAATCCTATATTTTCTCTCCATTTAAAACTTTCACGATCTAAAACTAATTGTTCTATTGCTCGTAATGCCGTCGACATTATTGTACCTCCTGGTGTTTCGTAACAACCTCTAGATTTCATACCAATTAGTCTATTTTCTACAATATCGATACGACCTATCCCATGTTTAGAACCAATTTTATTTAACTCTTCTAAACATTTTACAGGACTTAATCTACGATTATTTACTGCTATAACACAACCCCTTTCAATTGTAATCAATATATATTCAGATTTTACAGGAGCCAATTTAGGATCTGTTGTCCACATCCAGCAATCTGGATTAGAAATATTCCACGTATCTTCAAGCATTCCTCCTTCTGTAGAAATATGCCAAATATTTTCATCTCTACTATATATTTTTTCTAAAGTAGCTGTAGTAGGAATATTTTTTTTACTTAAATATTCTAATAAAGATTCTCGAGAACGTAATTTCCATTCTCGCCATGGAGCAATAACTTTTAAATGAGGAGCTAAAGCTGCATAAGTTGTCTCAAAACGTACTTGATCATTTCCTTTTCCTGTAGCACCGTGACATAGAAATTCAGCACCTAACTTTAATGCAAGATTAACTTGTGCTTGAGCAATAACAGGACGCGCCATAGCGGTTCCTAATAAATAACTTCCTTCATATAAAGCACCTGTCTTTAATACCGGATACACATAATCTCGAACAAATGTTTCTCGCAGATCCATAATATAGCATTTATAAGCTCCCGATTTTAATGCTTTTTCTTCTATTTCTTCCAATTCTTTTTTATTCTGACCTATATTTGCAACAAAAGCTACTACTTTCACATTGTAGTTTTCCTTCACCCATGGTATAATAGCAGATGTATCTAATCCTCCTGAATAAGCAAGTACAACTGTTTTATTCTGATCTTTATTCATAAATAAAATGATTTCCTTAATATTTAAAATTTATTTTTACTAAAAATACGATTTCCAATAAATTTTTTATGAAACATAAATATCAATTTTCCAAAATCTTAACTACCGGAAATATCTAACATATAACCTAATAAACTAACCAATTATAAAAATACCAAATATTACAACCATTCTATCAAGAATAACATATTCTTTAATCAAAAGATGCACGCTTGTATCTATTATCTCCTTGATTAAATTACTATCACCATATAAAACAATACCACTATCTGATAAAAAATTAAGGCATCTCTTAACATTATAGTATTTATTGCTAATACTGTAATAATTAAATCTGAATTAACATTTATGAATTTTATTTAATAATCAATTTCTATCAAAATAATAATTTATAAAATGTTATTAAATAAAAAATTTTTAATAAAATATGAAACAAAACGCAAGCATACCTACGTAATCTGAATCCATTTTGTCCACTAATTTAAATATTGTTCCTATCAAAAAAACATCGTTCCATGACATTTATTCCATATTTTTTAACCTAAAAAGTAAAATTTTATTTACGTTTTTACTTAAAAATTTCAATAATGTTATATATTTTTTCAAAAAATATAATTAAAAACCTTTCTCTTATAATAAAAAAGAATAATTCAGACATAAATCAATCAATAAAAATACCTTCTCCATTAATGAAAAAACATAACAATTATTACAAATAATAAAATAATCAATTAATAATTTAAATAAACGTAATATACCGTTTTATTTACCTAACAAAATATTACCTAATTTTATAGCTAAAATTTTATTTCTCTTAATAAAAATAAACCCATTAATTAAATTAATTAAAAAATTACTAAAAAAATAAAATATCGTATTTTTAAAATGTAATATTGTTAGATAAATAATCCTTATAAATAAAAATATTAATCTTAAAGTGAAAAATATTCAAAATAATCATATATCTGCTAAATTAACAGATAAAAATATTATAAATAAAATTTATACAAAAAAATAAACAAAAAATCATAAAAAAAAGAAAAATTTTTACATATATGAAACATATTTAATATCTTGAACAATATAAAAATACTTCAAAAAATTATTCTATTTTATCAAATTAATCAATATTATTAACTACTAAATATTTTACTCACTAAGAAATAATCTATATATATATAAAATATTAATTTTAAATCATAATTTAAAATACTAATAAAATATTTATAAAAAATTTAACAACTATGCACATCTTCACTATAACTCAATATAAAATAAAGATACTATCACTTCACTAAAAATATATAATTTTAAATAATTATAATTAACAATTCTTAATTTATATTTCATTTTTAATATAAAAACATTAATAATTTTTAATAAATTTTAATCAAAAATAGTAAAATTAAAAATCTATAAATAAAAAAAAATTTTAAATATTCTATAGAATAAATTTTTTAAATTAAATTTAAAAATAAAAAAACCTATAGATATCAATTAATAATTATTAAAAATAAATTTTATGATACCATTTTAAATATACTATTCTCAAAATAAATCATTATATAAATAAAAAATTACCATATATCTTAATATCATTTTAAAAATAAAAAAACATGCTTATTTTTTACTAATATTTATAATCAATAAAGTATTTAAATTATCTAAAAAACAGTCCTATTTATAATTTTTACAAATTATATTTTAATATCAATAGATTATTTTACCTAATAAAAAAATAATAATCTTTTAATTTAAAATAAATTGAAAATAAAAAATAAAAATTATTAATTAACATAAAAAATTTAATTTATTCTATTGATTTAAAAAAATATTTTAAATTTCAAATTCATAAATTTTTATGTTAAAATTAATCAATTTTTAAAAACTTATTTATTAAATCTACCTATGTATAATAAAAAAATATTTTAGATTTTTAAAATTCATTCAAGTGATATTCATAATCACTCAAAATAACTTCACCAAAAAATATAAATTATGAATTGATATATTCAATTTATATATGATAAATTAAAATATTTATCTCTAATATATTTCTAAATTTTAAAATATATTTCATTAACATTTTAATAATAAATTGTTTTTAATTTAAAACGTTTTTTGTCTCAATATATGACAAATAGAATAAACAATATCTGATCTATTTAAAGTATAAAAATGAAAATCTTTTACTCCTTCAAAATATAATTTTTTAATCATATTTATTGATATATGTGATCCAATTATTTTACTTGTTTCTAAATCATTATCTAATCCTTCAAATATTTGATGCATAAATCTAGGAATATTTACATTAGTCATTTTAGAAAATTGTTTCAATTTTTGAAAATCAAATATTGGGAAAATACCAGGAATAATTTTAATATTAATACCATTTTTAAAACAAAGATCACGAAAACGTAAATAACATTCAACATCGAAAAAAAATTGAGTAATAGCTCTATTAGCTCCAGCATCCACTTTGCTTTTTAAGTTCATTAAATCAGATAGCGCATCTTTTGCTTCCGGATGAACTTCAGGATAAGCTGCAACTGAAATATCAAAATCAGCAACATCTTTCAATAATTTAACTAAATTTAAAGCATATCTTTTTATTTTTTTCGTTTGCTTTAACTGATCTCCTCGTAATGCCACTATATGCTTAATACCATTCTTCCAATAATTTTTAGCTATCATTTTTAATTCTTCATCAGTAGCATCTATACATGTTAGATGTGGAGCTACTGAAAATCCCGTACGCTCTTTAATCTCTTTTACGATAGTATAAGTCCGATCACGTTCACCACTGTTGGCACCATATGTTACTGAAGAAAAAACAGGTTTAAAAACACTTAATTTATCAATAGAAGACCATAATTTTTTTTCTAAAGAAACATTTTTTGGAGGAAAAAACTCAAAAGAAATATTTATTTTATCTCTTAAATCTAATAAATTTTGATTAAACATTTGTTTTTTAGTTTTATCAACATTGTTCATAATTTTTAATCTCATAAATTATTTTTTAATAAAATTATATATCTAAAATATATGATTAATAGTTACTCAATATCTAAAATAATAATTTATAATTTTCGTTACTAAATACATTTGATTTAATTTTTATTAAATTAAAAATATTAAATAAAAAATTAAACTCTTATCGATATACTTTAATTATACATATATAAAATATATAATTTACATTATTATTTAATCAATAATACTAATGAAAATATATCTTTATAAATATATATTATATTTCATAAGAAATAAGAAAAAAACTAAAAAATATAATAATAATGTTAAAATATTTCCATAAAATAAATTATTAATTTTTTCACAATACTAACAACATTTGCAATATCAGAATAAACTTAACTATTTAAAAAAATATTTTTAATATGAGAATAAAATTAATTTTTTAAAAAATATATAAAAATAAAATAATAAAAAATTATTAAGATATTTATATCCAATGAACAATGTCCAAATATAACATTATCTAAAAATTAGCATAATATAATTAAATTTATCTTATAAATAACATGTAAAATATAAAAATTTTTCTTAAACATTTTAACCTATTTATTTTATGTAAATTAATAGTATTATTAAAAATAAAAAATAAATAAAATATATTTTTCAACATATAAACTAATTATTTTAAAAATTTAAAAATATTTTAAAAAACTATTAATATAATAAGAATATATATTCAATTGATAATTATTGTTAACCTTATATTTGTTAAAGATTATTTTTATATTACATAATAATAACTTTCAATAAATAAACATTTTAATGAATTGTATGTTTCATTTTTCAATTAAAAATATTTTTAAAATTTTTATTGCATAAAAACAAATCCATACGTAATATATATACTATAGATATATATTCAACAAGCCGGCTTAGCTCAGCAGGTAGAGCAACTGACTTGTAATCAGTAGGTCACCAGTTCGATTCCGGTAGCCGGCATAATTAACAATTAAGGTGGGATTCCCGAGTGGTTAAAGGGAGCAGACTGTAAATCTGCCGTCATAGACTTCGAAGGTTCGAATCCTTCTCCCACCAATATTTTAAATAAACATAGTATCTTAAATATTTATAATAAATAAAGCGGACATCGTATAAAGGTTATTATCTCAGCCTTCCAAGCTGATGATGCGGGTTCAATTCCCGCTGTCCGCTCAACAAAAATAATAGCTGATATGGCTCAGTAGGTAGAGCGCACCCATGGTAAGGGTGAGGTCCCCAGTTCAAATCTGGGTATCAGCATAGTTTTCTCTTAATAAATATTTTTTATAAAAACAAATACAAAAAATAAAAATTATGATATATTAATTTTTTAATATTCTTTACAGGAACTATTTATTACTAATCTAAAATATTCCCTCAACATAATTTATTATATAATCCCACTCTTACGATATTTAATTAAAAACAGAACAAAAAATTATGTATAAATATGGTTAACATCATATTTATTTTTTAAAATAAATAATTATTTAAAAACACAAAAATTTTAATTCTTATATAATATTTTACATTCTAATACCATTATATTGTTAAAATATTAAAAAAGGATATTAAATCAACATAATTTAACTGATATTGCAATTTTCTAGTTATATAAATATATAATCTTCAATTTATAGATTTTAGGATTATTTATGCATTCTAATGGTAATTTAAAAAAAAACACCAAAAAAATAAAAATATTACAATGGTCCTGCATTTTTATTATACTATTTATATCAATTATTTATAATATTTTATTCTCCGACGTAATATTCATATTCCATATTTTATGTAATTTATGTCTAATTTGTTCAGCATTTTTTGTTTTTTTATATACAGAAACAGGAAAAAAAATGTTATTTCTCATAACTGAATCAAAAAATGAAATAAAAAAAATAATTTGGCCTAACAAAAAAGAAACTTTGTATACCACTTTTATCGTTTCCATAGTCACTGTAGTAATGTCATTAGTAATATGGGGAATAGATAATATTCTATTCCATTTGGTATCATTTATCACTAACTTGAGGTTATGAGATGCATGATAATCAAAAAAAACGCTGGTACGTACTTCAAGCGTTTTCTGGTTTTGAGAATAGAATAGCACAATCAATACGAGAACACGTAAAATTGAATAATATGGAAAAATTTTTTGGAGAAATTATGGTGCCAAGTGAAGAAGTAATAGAAATTCGAAGCGGACAACGTAAAAAAAGCGAATATAAATTTTTTCCAGGATACGTATTGGTTCAAATGGTTATGAATGAACTAAGTTGGCATCTAGTACGCAGTGTGCCTCGAGTAATGGGTTTCGTCGGAGGAACATCAGATCGACCTTCCCCAATTAGTGATAAAGAAGTAGACACTATCATTACTAGATTAAGAAAGATAGGTGATAAACCTAGACCAAAAACATTATTTGAACCAGGTGAAACAATTAGAGTTAATAATGGTCCTTTTTCAGACTTTAATGGTGTAGTAGAAGAAGTGGATTATGACAAAAATAGATTAAAAGTATCTGTTTCTATATTTGGCAGAGCAACTCCTGTTGAATTAGATTTTGGACAAGTAGAAAAAAATTAAAATTTAACTCATATTAACAATATAAAAACAACTTTTTTCAAATATAATTAATCTTTATCAAATAAAATTTAATAAATTAAAAAACGAAATTATCAACATATTTTGATATACATACGGCAAAAATTTTATGGCTAAAAAAATACAAGCTTACATTAAATTACAAGTTTCAGCAGGTATGGCTAATCCCAGTCCTCCAGTAGGCCCTGCCTTAGGACAAAAAGGGGTAAATATTATGGAATTTTGTAAATCTTTTAATACAAAAACAGAAAAAATAGAAAAAGGACTACCAATACCAGTTGTTATTACTGTATATACCGACCGTTCATTTTCTTTTATCATAAAAACTCCACCAGCCTCTATTTTACTTAAAAAAATAGCAGGAATCAAATCAGGTTCAGGAAAACCTAATCAAGAAAAAGTAGGAAAAATTACCAAAAAACAAATTTTAGAAATAGCATCAATGAAAAAAATAGATATGACTGGTTCTACCCTCGAAAAAATGGCTAAATCAATAACAGGAACAGCTTATTCTATGGGTTTAACAGTAGAGGAGTAAATATGTCAAAACTAACAAAAAAAATGATGTTGATGAGAAATAATATCGATTATAAAAAATTTTATCACATAAACGAAGGAATTTTAATATTAAAAAAATTTTCAACTAAAAAATTTAATGAAAGTGTTGATGTATCTATCCATTTAGGTATTGATGCTAAAAAATCAGAACAAAACATTCGTGGCTACACTTTATTACCTCACGGAATTGGACGTACAATTAAAGTTGCTGTTTTCACTAATAATAATAAATATATTAAAGAAGCTATTTCTGCTAATGCAGATTTCATTGGATTAGAAGATTTAGCAGAAAAAATAAAAAATAAAAAAATAAATTTTGATATAGTTATCGCTTCTCCAGATTCCATGAAAATAGTTGGTCAACTAGGAGCAATATTAGGACCTCGAGGATTAATGCCAAATCCAAAATTAGGAACAGTAACTGAAAAAATATTCGAAACAGTAAAAAATACTAAAATAGGACAAATTCGTTATCGTAATGATAAAAATGGCATTGTTCACGCAACTATTGGTAAAATTAATTTTTTAGAAAAAAACATAAAAGAAAATTTAAATTCACTTTTACTTTCTTTAAATAAAATAAAACCTTCACAATCTAAAGGATTGTATATAAGAAAAATTTTTTTATCTACAACAATGGGAGCTGGATTAAAAATTGATCAATCTACTTTGAACTAGAAAATAAAAAATATTTTATACTTTACGCTAGAAAAAAAATTATTTATAATAACTGCCCCTTTAATTTATGAATATTTTAAATTAATTTAATTAAAAAAATACACCTTTATATGTAATTTTTCTTACGATATAAAAAAATTTATATTTATTTAAAATAAGAAAAACATTTTTAACTTTAATTAATGCTTTTAGTTCTTTTTATATATGATACATAAAATAGTCATATTATAAATGACATAAATAAAATCTAGGAGCACAATATAGATGCCATTAAGCCTTCAAAATAAAAAAGAAATTGTTGCTAAAATTAATAAAACAGCCAACATGGCATTATCAGTTATAATAGCTGATTCTCGAGGTATCACTACCAATAATATAACGGAATTAAGAAAATTAAGTCGCCATATTGGAGTAAAAATTAGCGTTGTACGAAACACATTATTAAACTTAGCTATTCAAGGCACATCTTTTGAATGTCTTAAAAATACATTAAAAGGCCCTTCTCTCATTGCCTATTCTTTTGAACATGCAGGCAGTGCAGCAAGGTTATTTAGAAATTTTGCAAAAAAAAATAAAAATTTTAAAATTACCAGTGGTGTTTTTGAAAAAAAAATATTATCTAAATTACAAGTCAACCAACTTGCAGACATGCCTACTTACAAAGAAGCTATAATTATTTTTATATCCTTGATAAAAGAACTTGCTGCAGGAAAACTAATTCGTACTTTATCTGTTATATCCAATAAGAAAGAAAATAACTAAATTTTCAATAAATTTTCGATATACCAGATACTGCTTACATTACTTCAGATTTTTGTTAGGAATACTTTTATGTCAATTAATAAAGAACAAATTCTAGAAGCCATAGCAGAAATGTCTGTAAAAAATGTTGTTGAACTAATATCAGCTATGGAAGAAAAATTTGGTGTTTCAGCAAACGCTATAAACACTAATGTTACAACAGGACAAGCTGATACATCTACAGAAGAAAAAACAGAATTTAATGTATTCTTAAAAACTATAGGTGGAAATAAAGTATCAGTAATTAAAGCAGTACGTAGTGCTACTGGATTAGGACTAAAAGAAGCTAAAGATTTAGTCGAATCTGCTCCCACTCTCATAAAAGAAAATATTAATAAAGATGAATCTGAATCCTTAAAAAAAATATTAGAAGATGCTGGTGCCGAAGTAGAAATTAAATAATTAATTATTATTAGATAAATTCAATTTATAAATACTGGTGGCCATAATCATCAGCCACCAGCCTTTCTTAATTAAAATATAAAATAATTTTAATTATTTAATGTAAAATTATTATTATTTATTATTTTTCTTTTAAAAATCTAATTATAGGTTAAATGAATATTGTTTCATTTATAAATTGTTATCTCAGATAATCTTAATTTTAAAATTAGATCAACCAACTGTTATTTATAAAGAATAAACAAGGTAGTTTAACTTATCAGCTAGCTAAGGAACCTCATGGTTTACTCTTATACCGAAAAAAAAAGAATTCGTAAAGATTTTGGAAAAAGACCACAAATTCTAGATATACCTTATCTACTTTCTATCCAATTGGATTCATTTCAAAAATTTATTAAACAGGATCCAGAAGGTCAACACGGATTAGAAGCTGCTTTCCGTTCTATATTTCCCATTCGCAGCTATAGTGGTAATGCTGAATTACAATATGTCAGTTATCGCTTAGGTCACACTGTTTTTAATGTAAAAGAATGTCAAATACGGGGTGCTACTTTTTCTGCTCCATTGCGCGTTAAATTACGTTTAATAATTTATGAAAAAGAATCTTTAGAAGCCACTGTAAAAGATATTAAAGAACAAGAAGTATACATGGGTGAAATTCCCCTTATGACTGAAAATGGTACATTTATTATTAATGGTACAGAAAGAGTCATAGTATCACAATTACACCGTAGTCCTGGTGTTTTTTTTGATAGCGATAAAGGAAAAACTCATTCTTCCGGAAAAGTCTTATACAACGCTCGTATCATACCTTATCGAGGATCTTGGTTAGATTTTGAATTTGATCCTAAAGATAATTTATTTGTACGTATCGATCGTAGAAGAAAACTTCCCGTCACAATTCTTTTAAGAGCTCTTAATTACTCCACGGAAGATATTATTAATTTGTTCTTTAAAAAAAATATTTTTCAATTCTTTGAAAAAAAAGTTGAAATGACATTAGTACCTGAAAGACTTCGTGGTGAAACAGCTTCTTTCAATATAAAATCATACGAAAAAATTTATGTAAAAAAAGGAAGTCGTATTACAGCTCACCACATAAGAAAATTAAAAAAAGATAATATTAAAAAAATTGAAGTACCTATTGAATATATATTCAATAAAATTATTGCTAAAAATTATTTCGATAAAAAAAACAATCAACCTATTATTCTCTCCAATACAATAATTTCTCCTGAAATATTAGAAAAAATAATAAAAAATGGACATAGTACTATAGAAACTATTTTTACTAATGATTTAGATCATGGTCCTTATATTTCAGAAACATTAAAAATAGATCAAACTCACGATAAATTAAGTGCATTAGTAGAAATTTATCGTATGATGAGACCAGGTGAACCTCCTACAAGAGAAGCTGCTGAAAATCTTTTTATAAATCTATTTTTTTCTGAAGAAAGATACGATCTTTCACCTGTAGGAAGAATGAAATTTAATCGTTCTCTATCACGTGAAGAAATAATAGGATCAGGTACTCTTAGTAAAGAAGATATTGTAGATGTTATTAAAAAATTAATAGATATTCGAAATGGAAAAGGAGAAATAGATGATATCGATCATTTAGGAAATCGTCGTATTAGATCTGTTGGTGAAATGGCTGAAAATCAATTTCGAATAGGTTTAGTGCGAGTAGAAAGAGCAGTAAAAGAAAGATTATCATTAGGTGATCTAGATACTATAATGCCTCAAGACATGATTAATGCTAAACCAATTTCTTCTGCTGTAAAAGAATTTTTTGGATCTAGTCAATTATCTCAATTTATGGACCAAAATAATCCTTTATCTGAAATTACACACAAACGTAGAATATCTGCTCTTGGAATTGGAGGATTAACAAGAGAAAGAGCTGGATTTGAGGTACGAGATGTACATCCTACTCATTATGGTCGGGTGTGTCCTATTGAAACACCAGAAGGACCTAATATAGGATTAATCAATTCATTATCTGTTTATGCTCGTACCAACAAATATGGTTTTTTAGAAACACCTTACAGAAAAGTAAAAAATAATATAGTAACCAATAAAATAAAATACTTATCTGCCATCGAAGAAGGTAATTATATTATTGCACAAGCAAATACTAATCTTAATTCTCAAAACATGTTTATTGATGATTTAGTTACTTGCCGTCATAAAGGAGAATCCAGTTTATTCCATCCTGATCAAGTAAACTATATGGATGTATCTACCCAACAAATCGTATCTGTTGGTGCTTCTTTAATCCCTTTTTTAGAACATGATGATGCAAATCGCGCTTTAATGGGTGCAAATATGCAAAGACAAGCAGTACCAACTCTAAGATCAGAAAAACCTCTAGTGGGCACTGGAATGGAAAGAGCTGTTGCTGTAGATTCTGGAGTAACAGTAGTAGCTAAAAGAGGTGGTATAGTGCAATACATTGATGCATCTCGCATTGTTATTAAAGTTAAAGAAACAGAAATGCTCACAGGTGAAGCTGGAATCGATATATATAATTTAAATAAATATACGCGTTCTAATCAAAATACTTGCATAAATCAAATTCCTTGCGTCCAATTAAAAGAACTTGTTGAATCAGGAGATGTATTAGCTGATGGTCCATCTACTGATTTAGGCGAACTCGCTTTAGGTCAAAACATGCGTGTAGCTTTTATGCCTTGGAATGGTTATAACTTTGAAGACTCTATACTTATTTCAGAAAAAGTTGTACAAAAAAATAAATTTACAACTATTCACATTCAAGAACTAGCATGTATTTCTCGAGATACTAAACTAGGATCTGAAGAAATTACATCAGATATACCGAATGTAGGAGAAGCAGCCTTATCTAAATTAGATGAATCAGGAATTGTATATATTGGAGCCGAAGTTACAGAAGGAGATATACTTGTCGGAAAAGTAACACCTAAAGGAGAAACACAATTAACACCTGAAGAAAAATTACTACGCGCTATTTTTGGAGAAAAAGCCTCAGATGTTAAAGATTCTTCATTACGTGTACCCAATGGAGTATCAGGCACCGTAATTGATTTACAAATTTTTACGCGAGATGGCGTGGTAAAAGATAAACGAACTTTAGAAATAGAAGATATGCAGTTAAAAAAGATTAAAAAAGATCTGACAGAAGAATTAAAAATATTTGAATCTAGTCTTTTTATTCATATCTATAATCATTTGATAAATTGTGGTATTTCCAAAGAAGAAATTTATAAATTATCCAAAGAAGAATGGCTAAAAATAAAATTAAAAAATGAAAAAAATCAAAAAATATTAGAAAAATTAACTAAAAAATATAATTCGCTAAAAAAAGAATTTGAAAAAAAAATAGAAGAAAACCATAAAAAAATTGTTCAAGGAGATGATTTATCTCCAGGAGTTTTAAAAATAGTTAAAGTATATTTGGCTGTAAAGAGACATATTCAACCTGGTGATAAAATGGCAGGAAGACACGGTAATAAAGGAGTTATTTCTAAAATTAATCCTATTGAAGATATGCCTTACGACCAATATGGAATCCCGATTGACATTGTTCTTAATCCATTAGGGGTACCTTCTAGAATGAATATTGGTCAAATTTTAGAAACACATCTAGGCTTAGCTGCTAAAGGATTAGGCGATAAAATTAATTATATGTTGAAAAAAAAAGAAAAAGTTGAAAATTTACGTAAATTTATACAACAAGCTTTCAATATAGGAGAAAACATTCGTCAAAAAATCGATTTTTCTAATTTCTCCGATAAAGAAATACTAATTCTAGCAGAAAATTTTAAAAAAGGTATTCCTATTGCAACACCTGTATTTGACGGTGCTAAAGAAAGTGAAATTAAAAAACTATTAGAATTAGCTGATCTTCCTTCATCTGGACAAATTATACTTTTTGATGGACGAACTGGAGAAAAATTTGAAAGACCTGTCACTGTTGGATATATGTATATGTTAAAACTAAATCATTTAGTAGACGATAAAATGCATGCTAGATCAACAGGATCATATAGTTTGGTGACACAACAACCCTTAGGTGGAAAAGCTCAATTTGGTGGACAACGTTTTGGAGAAATGGAAGTTTGGGCACTCGAGGCATATGGAGCTTCTTATACTTTACAAGAGATGCTCACTGTAAAATCTGATGATGTAAATGGACGAACAAAAATGTATAAAAATATTGTAGACGGTAATCACAAAATGGAACCAGGGATGCCAGAATCATTTAACGTTTTATTAAAAGAAATTAGATCATTAGGCATTAATATTGAACTTGAAAATGAATAAAACGTTCCAATATATACCAACTACTATAAATCTAATTTTTATTCATATTCTCTTGAACTGTTTACTCAGACGGGAGCTAATCCGTGAAAGACTTACTTAAATTTCTAAAAACACAAACTAAAGCAGAAGAATTTGATTCTATCAAAATTTCATTATCTTCACCAGACACTATTCGTTCATGGTCTTTTGGAGAAGTAAAAAAACCAGAAACAATTAATTATCGCACATTTAAACCTGAACGAGATGGTTTATTCTGTGCACGGATTTTCGGTCCTGTCAAAGATTATGAATGTTTATGTGGAAAATATAAACGTTTGAAACACCGCGGTGTTATTTGTGAAAAATGTGGAGTAGAAGTAACTCAGAGTAAAGTGCGTCGTGAAAGAATGGGTCATATAGAATTAGCATCTCCTATAGCCCATATTTGGTTTCTAAAATCTCTTCCATCGCGTATTGGGTTATTATTAGATATGCCTCTTAGAGATATAGAAAGAGTACTCTATTTTGAATCATATGTCATTGTTGATGAAGGTATGACTAATTTAGAGAAAAAACAAATTTTAACTGAAGAACAATATTTAGATGCACTAGAAGAATTCGGAGATGATTTTGATGCAAAAATGGGAGCTGAAGCAATCCAAATACTTTTAAAAAATATGAACTTAAAAGAGGAATGCGAAACATTAAGAAAAGAATTAAAAAAAAGCCATTCTGAAACTAAAAGAAAAAAATTAACCAAACGTATTAAATTACTCGAATCATTTATACAATCAAATAATAAACCAGAATGGATGATTCTTAATGTTCTTCCTATTTTACCTCCTGATTTAAGACCACTGGTACCTTTAGATGGAGGAAGATTTGCAACTTCAGATTTAAATGATTTATATCGCCGAGTTATTAATAGAAATAATCGGTTAAAACGATTACTAGATTTATCGGCTCCAGATATCATAGTAAGAAACGAAAAACGCATGTTGCAAGAAGCTATAGATGCACTGTTAGATAATGGTCGCCGAGGTCGAGCAATTATTGGATCCAATAAACGTCCTCTTAAATCCTTGGCAGATATGATCAAAGGAAAACAAGGTCGATTTCGTCAAAATTTACTCGGTAAACGCGTCGATTATTCAGGACGTTCAGTAATTACTGTCGGTCCTTATCTACATTTGCATCAATGTGGATTACCTAAAAAAATGGCATTAGAATTATTTAAACCATTTATATACGGAAAATTAGAACTACACGGTTTAGCAACAACAATTAAAGCTGCTAAAAAAATGGTAGAAAAAGAAGAATCCGTTGTTTGGGATATATTAGACGAAGTAATTCGCGAACATCCTGTTTTATTGAACAGAGCACCCACCCTACATAGATTAGGTATACAAGCTTTTGAACCAATTTTAATTGAAGGGAAAGCTATACAATTACATCCTTTAGTCTGCGCTGCTTATAATGCTGATTTTGATGGCGATCAAATGGCAGTTCATGTTCCTCTGACCCTCGAAGCGCAATTAGAAGCACGAGCATTAATGATGTCTACCAATAACATTCTATCTCCAGCTAACGGAGAACCTATCATCGTACCTTCACAAGATGTCGTTTTAGGACTGTATTATATGACTCGATCTAAAATCAATGGTAAAGGAGAAGGAATGATTTTAAGCGGTCCTAAAGAAGCAGAACGTCTTTATCGTTCAGAACTTGCCGAGTTACACTCAATGGTTAGAATTAGAATTCAAGAATACGAAAAAAAAGAAGAAAAAATTATTCTAAAAAAAAATAAAATAATTCATACTACAATAGGTAGAGCTATTTTGTGGATGATAGTTCCTAAAGGACTACCTTTTTCCATAGTAAATCAAACATTAGGAAAAAAAAGTATTTCTAAAATGATTAATACTTGTTATCGTATTTTAGGTCTAAAATCTACCGTGGATTTTGCTGATCAAATCATGTATACAGGATTCGCTTATGCTGCTCGATCTGGTGCATCTGTAGGTATAGATGATATGGTAATACCTTCTGAAAAAATAGAAATTATTGCAGAAGCTGAAAATGAAGTTGCAGAAATTCAAGAACAATTTCAATCTGGACTAGTCACTGCTGGAGAAAGATATAATAAAGTTATTGATATTTGGGCAGCTGCTAACGAACGTGTTTCAAAAGCTATGATGGCCAATCTTTCTGTTGATTCTGTCATAAATAAATACGGTAAAATTGAAAAACAGGTATCCTTTAATAGCATTTTTATGATGGCTGATTCAGGAGCACGCGGTTCTGCTGCACAAATTAGACAATTAGCTGGCATGAGAGGTTTAATGGCAAAACCAGATGGATCTATTATTGAAACACCTATTACAGCTAATTTTCGTGAAGGATTAAATGTACTACAATATTTTATTTCTACCCATGGAGCAAGAAAAGGATTAGCAGATACTGCTTTAAAAACAGCTAATTCTGGATATTTAACACGTCGTTTAGTAGATGTAGCACAAGATTTAGTAGTAACAGAAGATGATTGTCTTACATATGAAGGCATTGTCATGACACCAGTAATCGAAGGTGGTGAAGTTAAAGAACCTTTACGAGAAAGAGTATTAGGAAGAATTACAGCTGAAAATATTTTCAAGTCATGTTCAACAGAAATTTTAATACCTCGTAATACGTTACTCAATGAAAAATGGTGTGATATTTTAGAAAAATATTCTATAGATAGCATTAAAGTTAGATCAGTGGTCAATTGTGATACCGATTTCGGAATTTGTGCTTATTGCTATGGACGTGATTTGGCACGTGGTCATTTAGTAAATAAAGGTGAAGCTATTGGTGTTATTGCAGCTCAATCTATAGGAGAACCAGGAACACAATTAACAATGCGCACATTCCATATTGGAGGTGCAGCATCAAGAGCCGCTGCAACATCTAGTATTCAAGTAAAAAACAAAGGTAAAATTAACCTTAATAACGCTAAATCAGTCATTAATTCAGAAGGTAAAATTATTATTACTTCACGTAATGTTGAATTAAAAATGCTCGATGAATTAGGTAGAACGCAAGAAAGTTACAAAGTACCATACGGTTCTATCATGATTAAAGGACATGGAGAGACCGTTAATTCAGGTGAAACAATAGCTAAATGGGATCCACATACTATGCCTGTTATCACTGAAGTTAATGGTTATGTTCAATTTATTGATATGATCGATGGTCAAAGTATTACTCGACAAACAGATGAATTAACAGGATTAACTTCTATAATAATATTAGATTCAGCTGAACGCACTTCAATAGCAAAGGATCTGCGTCCAGCGTTAAAAATTATCGACTCATTTGGAAAAGATGTACTGTTACCAGGTACAGATATGCCTGCACAATATTTTCTTCCTGGTAGAAGTATTGTTCAATTAGATAACGCCATGAAAATTAGTTCAGGAGATACTTTAGCAAGAATTCCACAAGAATCAGGTGGAACTAAAGATATTACTGGTGGATTACCTAGAGTTGCTGATCTTTTCGAAGCTCGAAAACCTAAAGAATTAGCAATTCTAGCAGAAATTAGTGGTTTCGTATCTTTTGGAAAAGAAACTAAAGGAAAACGGCGTTTAATTATTACTCCTACTGATGATAATGAAATATATGAAGAAATGATTCCTAAATGGAGACAACTTAACGTTTTTGAAGGAGAAAGAGTAGAAAAAGGAGATGTCATATCTGATGGTCCAGAATCTCCACATGATATTCTTAGATTAAGAGGAATACAAGCTGTAACGAAATATATTGTTAATGAAGTACAAGAAGTATATCGTCTTCAAGGAGTAAAAATAAATGACAAACATATTGAGGTCATTATTCGTCAAATGTTACGAAAAGCTACTATTATTAAAGCAGGACAATCAGAATTTTTAGATGGAGAACAAGTAGAGTTTTATCGAATAAAAATATCAAATCGTAATCTGGAGAAAAAAAATTATATTCCAGCAACATTTTGTCGAGATTTATTAGGAATTACAAAAGCATCTCTAGCAACAGAATCTTTTATATCTGCTGCATCTTTTCAAGAAACAACACGTGTTTTAACAGAATCAGCCGTTGCTGGAAAAAAAGATGAATTAAGAGGTTTAAAAGAGAATGTCATTGTTGGTCGATTAATACCCGCTGGAACAGGATACGCATATCATAAAAATAGATTAAATCGTCGTCATCACCGATCATTATTATCAAATAATAAAATTACCGATACTACTATATCAGGTATTAGTCCGGAAGAAGCGGCTGCAAATTTATCTGAATTGTTAAATTCAACTCTTATAAAAAATAAAAATAAATAAAATTATCATTTTAATATAAACTGCTATTAAAAAAGCAGTTTATATTAAAAAATGAATAAATACATAAATTTTTATATCTACATTGTTATATAAATATTTATTTTTTAAAAAATTTTATTGTTATAAAATATAAATTATATACTAATTTATCTTTCATTTATTCATATATATGATATTATTTCATATAATTATGAGATGGAAAATTAAAACAGAAAATATATAAATATATTTTATTTATTTTTTTTAATAATCTTATATATAAAAATAAAATAAAACTTTTATGTAGTGTATATATTTTTCACAAAAAGTATTTAATAAAAAATAAAACGTTAGTTATATTCATATATAAAAATAAATTTCATAAATATATAATACAATATTATCTTGTATAGTTATTAACATATATTTTAATTAAAAATATAATATATTAATCAATATTTATATATCAATATTTTTCCTTTTCTTGAAATCACATAATTTATGTTTTTAAAATACAATAAGAATAAAAATGAAATAGATTTATTATCTATTTTATATCTTTTTTTATTTTTTATTTTTTTTTGATTATTTTTAATAATTTGTTTATTAATATGTATCTAATAATAAAAATAATTTTTTTTATAAAAATAAATTTATTTTATATTATATTTATTAAATATAAAATTAACTTTAGTATAAATTACTATCGATAACTTTAATATATAAGTTAATCATATTACTGTTATTAAAAAATAATCAATATTTTTCAGGAAAGAAATATGAATAAAGCTCAACTAATTAATGTAGTCTCCGAAATTACTAAATTATCTAAAAAACAAATTAAAACAACTTTAGAAACAGCTTTATCTTCTATTGTACAATCTTTAAAAAATGGAAATTCTGTTCAATTAGTAGGATTTGGAACTTTTAAAGTAAATAATCGAGCTGCTCGTATCGGACGTAACCCACAAACAGGAAAAGAAATTCAAATTCCTGCTACAAAAGTACCTACTTTTATATCCGGTAAATCTTTAAAAGAAGCTGTAAAATAATGTTTATTTTTATATTCGTCTCAAAAAATCGGGGCCACGTTGCCCCTGATTAATATCAATATATATCTTAATAATTATCAATATAGAATCAAAAAAAACTTTTATATTACATATAAGGTATTATATGCAAAAAAAAAATGCATTAATAAGTGTATCAAATAAATTAAACATTGTTACGCTAGCACATAATCTTGCAAAAAGAAATGTAAATATTTTCTCTACTGGAGAAACATCAAAAATTTTAAAAAAGTCAGGTGTTGATGTCACTGAAATATCAAATTATACTCAATTTCCAGAAATTATGGATGGTAGAGTAAAAACACTACACCCTAAAATATATGGAGGTATCCTGGCAAGAAAAAAAACTGATGACCATACCATGCAACGTCTTGGAATTATTAAAATAGATATAATTGTAGTAAATTTTTATCCATTTTGGCATGCAACTAATAATAAAAATTACAACATAGACAATATTATCGAATACATTGATATCGGTGGACCAGCTATGATCCGAGCTGCTGCTAAAAATTACAAAAATACAGTTGTTGTAGTCAATATATCCGATTATAAATATATAATATCAGAAATGGATAAAAATAATAATGAGGTTAGTTTAGAAACAAAATTTAAATTAGCAACATCCGCATTTAAATATGTAAAAAAATATGATACTATCATCTCTGATTATTTTTGTAATCATAATAAAGAAATAAAAAAAAATAATTTACCAATAACATCAATGCCCAATACTATCAATTTAAATTTTGTAAAAAATCAAGATCTTCGTTATGGTGAAAATCAACATCAAAAATCAGCATTTTATATCGAAAAAGATACATCAAAAAAAATTGATACACCAATAAAACAAATACAAGGAATCCCATTATCTTATAATAATATATTAGATTCAAATATCGCTATAGAATGTATAAAAGAATTCAATAAACCCACATGTGTTATTGTTAAACACGGTAATCCTTGTAGTATAGCAACTAAAAAAAATATACTGAAATCTTATTTAACAGCATATAATCAAGACCCAATTTCTTCCTTTGGAGGAATCATTGCATTTAACTTTCCGTTAGATAAAGAAACAACAAAAACTATTATCATGAAACAATTTGTTGAAATAATTCTCACTCCTGATATTGATAAAAATATTTTAGAAATAACGAAAAAAAAACCAAAGATTAGAATACTATTATTTAATATCAATAATAGAAATAAGCATCAATTAGAATATAAATCAGTAGAAGGTGGTCTTTTAGTACAAGAAAAAAACTCAATAATTGAAAATAGTAAAAATTGGAAAGTGGTAACTAAAAAAAAACCCAACAAAAGAGAACTTAATGATTGTAAATTTGCATGGAAAACAATAAAACACATTAAATCTAATGCTATTGTTTATGTAAAAAATCTTGTTACGATCAGTATTGGAGCTGGACAAATGAGTAGAATTTACTCTACTAAAATCGCTAATACTAAAGCACAAGACTTAAATTTAAATACAAAAGAAGCTGTAATGGCATCCGATGCATTTTTACCTTTTCGAGATAACGTTGATCTAGCTGCTGCCATGGGTATTACATGTATTATACAACCAGGTGGTTCAATACGAGATAAAGAAATTATTGCAGCTGCTAATCAACATAATATTGCAATGTTATTTACTGATATTCGTCATTTTAAACATTAATAAAATTTAAAAAATTTATTCACTTCTCATTACTTTTATTAATAATACATGTAAAAGAAAAAAATATTTTATAGGTATTTTTATGATACGTAGTATGACTGGTTATGCGAGAACAGAGCTAAAAAAAAATTGGGGAAAAGCTATTTGGGAAATACGTAGTGTTAACCAACGTTACTTAGAAATTCATATTCGCATGTCAGAAGAATTTCGAGAACTAGAATTTGCTGTTCGTCAATATATAAGAAGTAACCTCGATCGAGGGAAAATAGAATGCTATTTAAAATTTGAAGGCGGTTATAAAAAAGAAGAAAAAATTATTTTAAATAAAAATTTAATAAAAAAAATACTAAATACTATTCAGTGGCTTAAATTACACATTAATGAAGGTAATATTAATTTTCTCGATATTTTAAAATGGCCAGGAGTAATTGAAATAAAACGAGATAATTTAGATGAAATAAAAACAGAAATATTCTCTTCATTAAAATTTACCATAAAAAAATTAATAGAAGTACGTGTGCACGAAGGTATTTTATTAAAAAAAATAATCAAAGAACGTTTAGATTTAATAAAGTATGAAATAAAAAAAATAAAAATACAATTACCAAAAGTATTAAAATTATATAAAGAAAAATTATTTTTAAAATTAAAAGAATCACAAATATTTATAGATAAGACACGGTTCGAACAAGAAGTACTATTACTAATACAAAAAATAGATATCAGCGAAGAATTGGATAGAATAATAATACACATTACTGAAACTAATTCTATTATCAATAACACAGAATACGAACCTATGGGTCGTAGACTTGATTTTATTATGCAAGAACTTAATCGAGAAACTAACACTTTAGCATCAAAATCTATTAATTCATACATTACAGCAGCTACCATCGAAATAAAAGTCTTAATTGAACAAATAAGAGAACAAATTCAAAATATAGAATAAATAAAATTAATCCACATATTTAATATATTTAATCAAGCATAATTAATAAAATTTATTTTCTATTTATAAAACACTCTTTCCAATAAATCGGAGAAAAAAAGACCAAAAGCGCAAAAATTTCAAGACGACCAAAAATCATCATTAAAATTAAAATCCATTTTGCAGTATCGTTAATATATTTAAAATTATCTACTAAAACACCTAAACCTAATCCTAAATTATTTAAACTAGAAATAATAGCCGAAAACGCAGAAAAAGTATCAACTCCAGTAGCCATAAGAGATAAAATACCTAAAAAAAATAATAAAAAATACGTAAAAAAAAAACCCATACAGAATCTAATAATCTGGTCGAAAATGTTACATTACTAATGCTAATATTATATAATGCATATGGATGAATTACGCGTTTTATTTCTCTGACAAATTGCTTGAATAATAATATAAACCGTATTATTTTTATTCCTCCAGTCATAGATCCTGAACATCCTCCAACACATGCAGAAAAAAACAATAAAATAGAAAAATAAGCAGGCCATGAAGAAAAATTTTCTATGGTAAAACCTACTGTAGATTCAATAAAAAAAATTTGAAATAACAGACGATCTATCACTATTGACGAAAAATCATTGCATCGATTGTAATATAAAAATAAAAAAAATATTATAAACAAAATAAAATTAACATAAATAAATATTTTTAATTCTATATCTTTCCAATATAAAAATACATTCTTATTTTTTAAATAAATAAAATGTAAAGTATAATTACAACTGGATAATATAAGAAAAAAAGATGTAATAATATTAATATTTTGATTATTAAAATATCCCATACTACTATCGTGAGTTGAAAAACCTCCCATAGATACAGTAGATAAACTATGAGCTACAGCGTCAAATAAAGACATACCAAAAATCCAAAATAATAAAGTACAAAATACCGTCAAGCAACAATATATATATAACAAAGACTTAGCCATATTATAAACACGAGGTACCATTTTACTATTTTTTAACGATCCTATGATTTCAGCTTTATATAAATGCATACCATTCACTCCCAAATAAGGAGAGATAACTAAAAATAATACAACAATTCCTATTCCACCAAACCATTGTAACATTTGTCGATAAAATAAAAGAGATTTAGGAAATAAATCTAAAAAAATTAAAGTTGTAGATCCAGTAGTCGTTAAACCAGAAAAAGATTCAAAAAAAGCATCAGTAATAGATATATTTAATTTTTCATATAGAATAAAAGGTAATGAACCAATACTACCGCATACTATCCAAAATAGTACTACTACCACAAATGCTTCTCTTTTATGTATATTACCTTTTATGTTACGAGTAGGTAACCATAAAAATAAACCAATAATAAAGGTAATTAAAAAAGTTGTACTAAATACTTTATCTATATGATCAGAATAAACTAAAGACAACGTATAAGGAATAGATATGGTGAAAGAAAAAAAAATAACAAGTAAACCAATCATTCTAAAAATTAAAAAAAAACACATATATTACCCTTATTCAATAAAAATTATCTTTAATATATTTTATATATATAAAATTTATAATTAATAAATTAATTAACATATTAATTTTAAAATTAATATTCAACAACATAATTTGCTAATATTAAAAACAAATTCAATATTAATAAAAAATAAAATTATAACTAATTGAATAAAATCAATTATACATATAAAATGACGCTAGCTAGCGTCATTTTATAAATTACATCAAAATTTATTAATTTCTTCTCTGATATTTTTTGTTGCTTGAATCATATTTCTTAAAGAAAATTCAGTTTCTGTCCATGTTCTAGTTTTTAAACCACAATCAGGATTAACCCATACTTGTTCTACTGGCAAAAATTGAATAATTTTTCTTAATAATGTTTCAATATTTCTTACTGTAGGAATTGTTGGAGAATGAATATCATATACTCCTGGTCCAATTGCATTCGGATATTTAAATTTTTTAAAAAAATCTAATAATTCCATGTCAGAACGAGCAGTTTCTATTGTAATTACATCAGCATCTAAAGAAATAATAGCATCCATAATATCGTTAAATTCACAGTAACACATATGTGTATGTATTTGTGTTTCATCTTTAACCACAGATGAACTTAAATGAAACGCTTCTACTGCCCATTTTAAATATGACTTCCAATCGCTTTTCCGTAAAGGCAATCCTTCTCTCAACGCTGGTTCATCTATTTGTATTATTTTTATACCAATGTTTTCTAAATCTTTAACTTCATCACGCAATGCTAATGCTATTTGCCGTGCTATAACTTCTCTAGAAATATCTTCTCTTGGAAAAGACCAACATAAAATAGTTACAGGACCAGTTAACATACCTTTCACAAATTTATCAGTTAAAGATTGTGCATATTGTGACCATTTAACACTTATAGATTTCGGACGACTAACATCACCTATAATGATAGGAGGTTTCACACAACGAGAACCATAACTTTGTATCCATCCATTATTAGTGAAAACAAAACCATCTAAATTTTCACCAAAATATTCAACCATATCATTTCTTTCAAACTCACCATGAACTAAGACATCCAATCCTAAATTATCCTGACGAAAAATTACATCTTTTATATACTGAGATATAGCTATGTTATAATTTTCTAAACTAATATTACCTTTTTTAAAATCAAGACGTAATTTCCTAACATCATTCGTTTGAGGAAATGAACCTATAGTAGTTGTTGGTAAAATAGGTAAATTGTATTTTTCCTTCTGTTTCTTAGAACGCAAAACATATGGATTTTTTCTTTTATACTGATTAGATTGTATCAATTTTTCTCGTTGTTGTACTTCTAAATTATTAACTATATTAGACCTTATTCTATTTTTAATAAAATCACTCCATGTTCTCAATACAGTATTATCATTAGAAACAAGACTTTCCTTTAATAAAGCTAATTCTTTACATTTTTGTATTGCAAAAGAAAACCAGTTTATTATCTCTTGATCTATATTTTTTTCTAAGTGAACATCAATAGGAGAATGTAATAAAGAACAAGATGAACCTATCCATAAATTTTTTCTTTTTTTAACATACGGATTTAAAACACTAAACCAATCCATAAGATCAGCACGCCAAATATTGCGTCCATTAATAATACCTACTGATAAAACCCAATCTTTTGGTAATCGATTATTTAAACTACATAAATCATATTTTCCATAAACCAAATCAACATGTAAACCTTGAACTGGCAGCTGACAAATAGTGTCAATATTATGCATTACACTATCAAAATAAGTAGTCAATAGAATATTTACTTTACATTTTAACTTTTTATAAACATGCTTAAATGACATTAACCAATCAAAAGGTATATCTAATGCTAAAATAGGTTCATCAATTTGTACCCAATTTATATCTCTTTTTTCCAATTCCGAAAAAATATATTGATAAATTGGAAGTATATCTGGCAATAAATCTAAACGATTAAAAAAATCTCCTTTTACTTTTCCTAACCATAAATATGTAATAGGACCTAAAATAACAGGTTTAATTTTATACCCTAAATTTAATGCCTCATCTACTTCATCTAATAACTGAGACCATCCATAAAAAAATGTACTATTTTTAGTAAATTCAGGAACAATGTAATGATAATTGGTATTAAACCACTTAGTCATATCCGATGCAAAAGCAGAATGTCCAGTAGGAGCTGTTCCTCTTGCAATACGGAATAAAGTATCCAAGTCAACAGATTTATCTTTATTTCTATGTCTTTGCGGAATATTTCCTAATAACATACTAGTGCTTAATACATGATCATACCAAGCAAAATCACCTACAGGAAGTAAATCAATACCTGCTTTTTTTTGTTCTTGCCAATGTATTTTCCTTAATTCTTTTCCTACTGTTAATAAATTTTCCTGTAAAATTTTTTCAGACCAATATTCTTCTAGTGCTTTTTTTAATTCACGATTAGATCCAATTCTTGGAAAACCAAGTATGTGATTTATTATAGCCATATATAATCCATTTTTTAATAAAAACAATTAATCAAAAATATTATAATAAAATCATATTTGTATAAAAATTATAATTTTCTCTGTAATCTATAATTTTTTTAAATTTTATAATCAAGATAAATGATATATTCTGAATCAATTAATACATTTATATCAAAAAATAAAAATTTATAGTATGATACTCTAATTATTAATCAAATGATATCAATAAAATCACTTTAACAATCAATTCAATTAAAAATATATTTAAATTACATAAAATAATTTATATTTAAGATAGTACTTTTTTGTTTAAAAAAACTTCTAAATAACGAGCTACGCCATCATTATCATTAGATAAAACTATTTCTGCATGTGGCAGTTGATTTTTTAATTCTAAATCAGAATTTAACATTATACATGCTTTACCTGCAATCTTAAGCATATCCATATCATTCATAGCATTACCAAAAACTATACAATCTTTTAAAGAACAATTTAAATATTTCATTAAAAAATTTAATGCATTTCCTTTAGATACTTTTTTTGACATTATTTCAAGACATGTTTTAGAAGAAAAAGATAAATTTAAATCTGATTTAAATAAATTTGTAATTTTTTCCCTCAATAAAGACAATTTACTATAATGATTAGAAGTGAAAAAAATTTTACTAACATTATCCATTTTAAAAAAATAAAAATCTGACACATGATACCCACAAGATGATCTATCATCATAATAATATTTTTCTATATTTTTTTTATGAATGTACCATTTTTCATTACAATACATATGCATAATTATATTGGTATCTAAATCAATATGATGTAATAAATTCAAAATAACATGTTTATCTATGTTACTAGTAAATATTAACTTTTTATTCAAATTATAAATTTTAGCTCCATTTGAAGAAATCATGAAAGCAGCTATTTGACAATAATTACAAATCTCCAAAATTTCGAAATAATGACGACCACTAGCAAAAAAAAAACAAAATCCTTTTTTATACAAATCCTGAATAATCTTTTTCGTATAATTTGTTATTTTATATTCAGAAGATAAAAGAGTACCGTCTAAATCAGAGACAATAAATTTATACATACATATAATTCCATAAAATCTAATATATACTAACAAGTATATTCAAAAATCATCATACTAATATCAATAAAACTATCAAATTTTTAAAAAATAAAATAAATATTTTAAAATTATTTAAAAATTTAAAAAATGACAATAATGCTTACATTTTCATTAATATTAATACTTATTATTAATAAAAATAATCAATAATTATGAAATTAAAAATAAAATATTATTTTTATAAAAAATTATATATGTAATGAATAAATTTATTTATAAAAATAATTTGAATAAAAAATTAATAAATTATGAAACATCAAAAAACTTAAAATTTTAAATTTATTAAGATATATATCTTTAATATGAATTTTAATTAAAAAATTAAATTAATTATATTAATTTAAAATTAATACACATTTTAAAAATAAAAATATTACCAAAATATTTATATTTTTACATATATATAAAAATTGTTATCATTAACACACATAATATTAATATCTATTCAATTTTTACATTAAAAATATAAAAATTGTAAAAAAATATAAAATACTTACTGATATTATTTTTAAAAAATAATAAATCAACATAAAAACATAATTTTATATACGAAAATAAAAAAACAATTACTTATATGACTATAAAAAACTTATTTGGAAAATAAGTAATAGAATGTAACAAAAAATAAAAAAATAATATCTTTTTTAAAAAATATTAATTTTTTATTAAATTTTATTTGCTTAACATCAATAAAATTTAAATTTATAATTTATAAAAAAATAAAAATTTTTCTAAAAAGATATTTTTAATACACTTATAAAAATATTAAAAATTAAAAAAAATAATTTATTAAAAAATAAAAGAATATTTTTTTTATTTTTTCGAAACTAATTGAAAAATTTTTATCATATATAAAAAGATATAAATTACTATTCAGAAAATAAATTTAAATATATATAAATTCTTTATAAATAAAAATTAGAAATCAAGAAAATATATACTATATACATTTAAAATTTATATAAAAATTAACTTTAAAAAATCAATCAACATCCAATTGGTTAAAATATAAATAAAATATAAAAAAAGTTAATACCAAATTATAATAAAAAATACACGATTTTATCTTTTAAATAATTTATAAAAATATTTATAAAAAATAAAGATTTGGTACAATATTTAACTGTACCATACTAGAAACATTTTATTTTTATTTCAAATACTAAATATAAAAAATTATGCTTCAATTGCTGTTCTTAATTTTTTCATTGCATTTTTTTCTAACTGACGTACTCGTTCTGCTGAAATTCCGTATCCATTAGCAATTTCCTGTAAAGTTATTTTATTATTTTCATTTAACCATCTTGCACGTATAATATGACGACTACGTTTATCTAGTATACGTAATGCATCTGTCAATTTATTCGTTGCATGCATTTCCCAATTATCTTCTTCTACTCCGTTAGCAAAATCTGACGTGTTATCTCTTAAATGAGACATAACAGTCGTTAATTTTCGATCATTAGATTCATCATCCGGCAATGGATTAAATGATATATCTTGAGCTGACATACGACATTCCATTTCACGTACATCTTCACTACAAACTCCTAATTCTTGAGCCACTATTCTTAATTCATTCTCATTAAACCATCCCAAACGTTGTTTATTTTTTCTTAAATTAAAAAATAATTTTCTCTGTGATTTCGTTGTTGCTACTTTTACAATACGCCAATTACGTAACACATACTCATGTATTTCTGATTTAATCCAATGAACAGCAAAAGAAACCAATCTAACACCAACTTCAGGATTAAAACGACGAATCGATTTCATTAAACCTATATTGCCTTCTTGAATAAGATCAGCCTGAGGTAATCCATATCCCGAATAATTACGAGAAATATGAATCACAAAACGTAAATGAGATAAAATTAAAGTTTTAGCTGAATCTAAATCACCATTGTAATAAAGACGTTCTGCCAGTAATTTTTCTTCTTCAGCCGATAACATTGGCCAAGAATTAGCATATCTAATATAAGCATCTAAATTACCCAAAGCAGTAAGAGATAAAATTTGCATTTTATTAATCATTTTAATCCCTAAATTACGTCATTAAACTAATAAATTATTTTATAATACGTGAATTATAAAAATAAATCAAAAGCTATCTTACTATTTATTACATACTATAGAGAATATATGTAAAACGTTAAAATAAATAGGTTAAAAAAATATAAAAATAAAACTTTAGAAAATAGATTCAATAAATTTTTTACTATCAAATAGTTTTAAATCGTCCATTTTTTCACCTATTCCAATATAATAAATGGGTATTGAAAATTCATTAGCTATGGGAAAAATAATTCCACCTTTTGCTGTACCATCTAATTTCGTTATAATTATTCCTGTTAAATTCAATGATTCATGAAATAATTTTGTTTGTTGTACTGTATTTTGACCACTGCAAGCATCAACAACTAAAATAATTTCATGAGGAAATGAAATATCTATTTTTTTTACTACTTTTTTTATTTTTTTTAATTCATTCATTAAATGCAGATTATTGTGTAATCTTCCTGCCGTATCAATAATTAAAATATCAATTTTTTTCGCTTGTGCTGATTTTATTGCATCAAAAACAACAGCTGCTGGATCAGCATTAATATGCTGAGATATCACTGATATATTATTTTTTAATCCCCATTCTTGTAACTGTTCAATAGCTGCAGCTCTAAAAGTATCCCCTGCAGCCAACATCACTGATTTACCCATTTTTTTATATTTCGCAGCTAATTTCCCGATAGTAGTTGTTTTGCCAACACCATTTACACCGACTATTAAAATTATAAATGGACAATGAAATCTTTCTAAATTTATGGTTTTTTCAAATTTAGATAACATCTTTAACATATGAATTTTTAATAAATCATACACTGCTTCGGTGTTTTTGATATTATTTTCTACAACTTCTGATTTTAAACGACTAATGATAAAATTAGTAGTTTTAACACCAATATCAGAAGATAATAGTTTTTCTTCTAATTTATCAAATAAAATCACATCTACTTCACTTTTAGAAAAAATATTTTTTATCTCTAAACCTAAATAATCTCTTGTTTTTTTTAATTGTGTTCTCAACTTTTCTATAAAATTACCTTTATATGAAATATCATTATTCTTTAATTTTGATAAATCTTTACCTACATTAATTTTGTCATAATTTCTTTTATTCTCATTTTTTACTTGATTCAATTTATAATTACTCAAATCACAACTTGATTTTTTAGAAACATCTATTACACTATTATTTGATATTTTTTTAGATAAAATGTTAGATTCGTTCAATACATTTTTATTTAAAATATGATTAGATTGTTTATTAGACTTAATAATATTGTTTTTATTTTTTGAAATAATCTTTTTTTTCTTTTTTATAAAAGAAAAAAAATTTAAAAAAAAATTTTTTTTCACTTTTTCACCTTAATAAATAAAACATACGAAAAATTTATATTAATTAAAATACTAATTTATTAATTAAATTAATATTTTAATTAATTAATAATAACATTTAATAAAAATAAATATATAATTCATAATGAAAAAAAATACTAACTTACGTATTATTTCTGGAAAATTTAAAAATAGACGTATACCTGTAATTAATGAAAAAAAATTAAGACCAACTACCAATCAAATAAAAGAAACGTTATTTAACTGGTTAAATAAAAAAATTAAAAATTCTAATTGTCTAGATTGTTTTTCTGGAAGTGGAGCATTAGCTATAGAATCTATATCACGTGCAGCAAAAAATGTGACTCTACTAGAAATAAATAAAAATATGATACAACAAATTAAATATACCGTGAAAAAATTAAACATACTAGAAATAGAAATTATTCATACTGATACCTTAAAATGGTTAAAAAAAAAAAACTTACGATATTGTTTTCCTTGATCCTCCTTTTTATAATACTATATTAGAAAAAACAATTTTCCTTTTAGAAAATAATATATGGTTAAAAAATAACGCATGGATATATATAGAACAAGAAAAAACAAAAAAAAATATATATATTCCAAAAAATTGGATTTTAAAAAAAGAAAAAATAACCGGAAAAGTTAAATACTGTCTTTATATACGTAAGATAAATTATTTCATAGAGTTAAAAAATAAAAAAAAAATTTAACCTAAAAAATGTACAATATAATATAAAAATAAAACTAAAAATAAATAACAATTTATCATTTTATACAAATAAAACTATAAAAATATTATCACTTTATTTAAAAAAATAATATTTGACTTCAAATACAATAAAAAAAAATGATATTATGAAAAATATTAACTTTACATAATACATACTCATAATTATTTTTTATATATGTCAAATATAATTTACTTTACATACTACTTACACCTTAAATAAGATTTAAATTATGTCTATAAAAATACTAGTACCAACAGCCACTAATTTAGCTAACTTCAAAAAAGATCCTATTTCTGCCCTTTCTTCAGCTAAAGAAGGAGCTTTAGCAATATTACAGAATAATATTCCTATCATGTACGCAGTCACTCCTTCATTACTTAACAAATTATTTTCGATAAACAATTTATTTCAGGAACAAAAAAAAAATATAGCCAAAAAAAATGTTATTAATAATACATATTTAAAAAACATACCAATGGGAAAATTTACAATGTATAAAGAATGGAAACCAGATCTAGATTTTTTAAAACAAGCTGCTATTTGGGGTATTACTTTACATTCACCAATTTCTCATTCTGAATTAGCACTATTCATATCCTATTGGCAAGCTGAAGGAAAATTCTTTCATCACGTACAATGGCAACAAAAATTAGCAAGAAGTGTCCAACAAAGCAGAATATTAAATGTAATATATAAAAAAAGAGATATTAACAATTTACCTAAACCTGACAAAAAAACACCTGAAGGTTTTCGAGGACAATAATGAAAAACTATTCCATATTTTTAAAACGTCTACAACGTATTATGCCTAACCATATCAAACCCAAATTTAATAATGACGGTGACCTACTAGCGTGGAATCAAGAAGAAGGTCGGTTATCATCAAAATCGATTATTAGAAAAAATCGTGCAATGAAAATGCAACGTATTCTTGGTCGTTCAGGTATCCGAGAACTATATATGAACTGCTCTTTCGATAATTATCGTATTCAACATGAAGGACATCAAAAAGTAGTTACTGCAGCAAGAAGATATGCCGAGGATTTTAATGGCAATATTGCTAGTTTTATATTTTCAGGTCGTCCTGGCACAGGAAAAAATCATTTAGCATCAGCGATTGGAAATCACCTTATATTAAACGGTAAAAATGTATTAATAGTTACAGTAGCAGATCTTATGTCCAATATGAAAGGAACTTTTAGTGGAACTAGTAATATAACAGAAGAAAATTTACTACATAACTTAAGCAGTGTAGATTTATTGATGATAGATGAAATAGGTATGCAAACAGAATCCCGATATGAAAAAGTAATTATAAATCAAATTGTAGACAGACGATCTTCTTCTAAACGTTCCACTGGAATGTTATCAAACTTAGATCATAGAGGTATGAAAACTTTACTGGGAGAAAGAGTTATCGATAGAATGCGAATAGGTAACAGTTTATGGTTAACTTTTGAATGGGATAGCTATCGAAAATACATTAAAGGAAACGAGTATTAAATAAAAAATGATTAATATATTCATGATCCATTCTAAAAAATATTTATTTTTGTCTCGATACATACTCTCCAGAACGAGTATCTATTTTAATAATATCATTCTCTTGAATAAAAAGTGGGACTTTTACTATTGCTCCAGTACTTAATTTTGCAAATTTACTAATACGACTGATCCTATCGCCTTTAATTTCCGGATTCACATTTATTACCTTTAACTCAACAAAATTATTCATGCCGACTTTTATAGGCTGATTATTCCATAAAGTAACTAGATAATTTTTTTGTTCTAACAACCATTTATAATTTTTACGTAATATTTTTTTATGAACCAATATTTGCTCAAAAGTATTATTATTCATAAAAATAAAATAATCTATATCACGATATAAATATAATAAAAATATATCTATAATATTTGCTACTTCTAAAAAATCTGTAGATTTAAACGTTTTTTCAATTAATTTACCAGTTAATAAATTTCGTAATTTTACACGAGCAAATGCTTGACCTTTACCTGGTTTGACTAATTGATTAGAATTTACAACATAAGGTTCTTGATTAAATATTACCTTTAAACCTGCACGTAAATTACTACTAGTGTATGTAATAATC
This sequence comes from Buchnera aphidicola (Pemphigus immunis), assembly GCF_964059115.1. Lineage (NCBI taxonomy): Bacteria > Pseudomonadati > Pseudomonadota > Gammaproteobacteria > Enterobacterales > Erwiniaceae > Buchnera > Buchnera aphidicola. The sequence continues at coordinate 22,071 of NZ_OZ060408.1, read as the reverse complement.
ATGAATCTTTATTTAACATAATATCTATTATTAAAAATGAATATTCTATTAACACAATTTTTCTCTCCTAATACTATCAATTGTATTTAGGAGAGAAATTATAATTTTTTTAAAAAAAACTACATCATACCGCCCATACCACCCATTCCACCAGCAGGTGATGAACTTAAATCAGGTTTTTCTTCTTTTGGTAAATCAGTTACCATACATTCTGTTGTAATCATTAAACCAGCAACCGAAGAAGCATATTGTAATGCTGATCTTGTCACCTTAGTAGGATCTAAGATACCAAATCCTATCATATCACCATATTTATCAGTAGCTGCATTATAACCATAATTACCTTTACCATCTTTAACATTGTTAGTTACTACAGATGGTTCTGCACCTGAATTAGAAACAATTTGACGTAAAGGAGTTTCCATAGCTCTTAGAGCAACACGAATTCCTACGTTTTGATCTTCATTTTGACCTAATATACTAGAAATTTTTTGAGCTACACGAACTAAAGCAACACCACCACCAGGAACAACACCTTCTTCAACCGCCGCACGAGTAGCATGCAATGCGTCTTCTACACGAGCTTTCTTTTCTTTCATTTCTACTTCTGTAGCAGCACCTACTTTTAATACAGCTACTCCTCCTGATAATTTAGCTAGACGTTCATTTAATTTTTCTTTATCATAATCAGAAGTTGCTTCTTGAATTTCTTGACGTATTTGAGATACTCTATTTTTAATAGAATATTTTTCACCTATTCCACCAATAATAGTAGTTGTATCTTTATTAATTACAACTCTTTTAGCTTGTCCTAAATCTTCTAAGGTAGATTTCTCTAATTCCATTGCTAATTCTTCAGATATTACATTTCCAGCTGTTAAAACAGCAATATCTTGTAACATAGATTTACGTCTATCACCAAAACCAGGTGCTTTTACTGCAGCTACTTTTACTATGCCTCTCATAGAATTCACTACTAGAGTAGCTAAAGCTTCACCTTCTAAATCTTCTGAAATAATTAATAAAGGTTTACTAGATTTTGCAACTGATTCTAATAATGGCAATAATTCTCGAATATTAGATATTTTTTTATCTGCCATTAAAATATAAGGATTTTCTAATTCTACAATACCTGTTTCAGGCTTATTAATAAAATAAGGAGATAAATAACCTCTATCAAATTGCATACCTTTCACAACTTCTAATTCATTTTCTAAACCTGTTCCTTCTTCAACAGTAATTACTCCATCATTACCTACTTTTTCCATCGCATCCGCAATTAAAACCCCTACTTTTTCATCAGCATTAGCAGAAATTGTACCTACTTGAGTAATTGCTTTAGAATCAGAACATGGAACAGATAATTTTTTTAACTCTTCTACAGCACAAATAACAGCTTTATCGATTCCTCTTTTTAAATCCATTGGATTCATTCCAGCTGCTACAGCTTTTAAACCTTCATTAACAATAGCCTGAGCTAATAAAGTAGCTGTGGTAGTACCGTCACCTGCAGCATCATTTGCTTTAGATGCTACTTCTTTTACCATTTGTGCACCCATGTTTTCAAATTTATCTTCTAATTCTATTTCACGAGCTACAGAAACTCCATCTTTGGTAATACTAGGAGCCCCAAATGACTTATCCAAAACTACATTTCTACCTTTTGGTCCCAAAGTTACTTTTACTGCATCTGCTAAAACATTTACACCACGAAGCATTTTCACACGTGCTTCATTACCAAATTTTACATCTTTAGCTGCCATTTTATTTTCCTTAAATAATTTAAATTAAATTATAGTAAACACCTAAAATCTAATCTTCAACCACTGCTAAAATATCACTTTCAGTTAAAATTAAAAATTCTTCATTATCAATTTTCTCAACTTTTGCACCATATCCTTCACTAAAAATAACGGTATCACCAATTTTAACATCAAGTGCTTTTAATTCACCATTATCTAAAACTCGACCATTACCTACTGCTGTAACTATTCCTCTAGTAGACTTTCCTGCTGCTGAACCTGTCAACACAATTCCACCAGCTGACTTAGATTCTACTTCTTGTCTTTTAATAATAACTCTATCATGCAAAGGACGAATTTTCATTTAAAATTTCCTCTTTTAAGTTGCTATTATGTAATCAACATAATCAAAAAAGTAAAATATATAATATATATCTTTGTATGTATATTATATATGGATGCTAATTGAAACTTTCAAGGGGTATTATTCTTTTTTATTTCATTGTATTAAAATTATTTATTTTCGTATATTTCTAGCATTAATAATTTTTTAAAATTATCAATTATTTATAATAATATATAAACAAATGTTTTTATTATTTTTAATAAAATTTTCTAAATTTAAAATTATTAATAATTTTATTACTCAAAAATAATTAAAAAATTAAAATTTTAAAAAAAATAAACATTAGATTAAATAATATCAAAAATTTTTAATATATAAAATACGTTAATTTATATTAAGACATAATAAAATTATTGACAGAACTTTAAGTTTAATGTATTAATAAAATCATGCCCGAATAGCTCAGTTGGTAGAGCAGGGGACTGAAAATCCCCGTGTCGGTGGTTCAATTCCGCCTTCGGGCATAATTCAAATATATACCAATTATGTAAAAAATATTTTTTTTAAAAACATTTAAAATTTTTTTTTAATACTGAATAAGTAAATTTTTTTCTAAAATAAAAACACCGTGGTTCAATATAAATGACTGAACCATCCTTTCCTATAGCACGAGTTAAATAAGAATAATTTATTGATCTTTTTAAAATATATAACACTTCTCCATGACTTCCCGTTATCTCTTCTACTTTCCCTAATATAATTAAATCCATAAATTCTTCCCAATCACATCTTATTAAATTTTCTTGGACACTATCAGGAGTCCAAAGAAAAGGTTTTCCAATTAATCTATCTGATAATGAAACGCTATTATCTCCCTGAATAGGAATCCAAAGTATTCGTCTTATTTTTTCATAAAAAAAAGAATTACTCCATATTAAAGCAATATTTTTAATTAATGGAACACTACAAATAAAAGTAGATTCTAAAACAACTCCTTTTTTATTAACAGGAACAGTTTTTAATTCAACTCCAATATCTGAAAAATCTTGTTGTACTTTGCTTCCAATATTAGCCCCTAATATTTTTTCTAAAAGATGTCCTGTAAATGCTTTATTTTTTTTTAATGTATTAGGTACCATCTTCAATATTATAGAAGATAATTCTCCTAAAGAATGTCCTGATAATTCATTCGCAAATTTAAGAAGTATTTTTTCATTTATAGGTGGAGCACAAAAGTAACTCATCCTACTCAAACCTTAAAAATATTATTAATAACATCATTTTTTATCTAAATAAAAATTTATTTATTATAACTATTTATTTCCCAATGCAAAATTCAGAAAAAATATTTTCTAATAAATCATCAGTAGTAAAAATACCCAATATTTGACCTAATAAATTTTGAGCTATACGTAAATCCTCAGCTAATAATTCCCATTTTTTAGATATTTTCCAATTTTCTTTACTTTCAGAAATTACTTTTAATGCAGAATTTAATGCATTAAGATGACGACGTCGAGCTAAAAAAATACCTTCTGTATTTTCACATGATGCTAAATTTTTTTTCTTTAAATATCGACGTAATAAATCTATTCCATCACTAGTATATGCAGATAAAGAAATAAATGTTTGTCCATTTATATTTTTAATACTAGCTTTTTGGGAAGTTAAATCTGATTTATTTAAAATCACAGTTATAGCACACTTATTTTTCACAGTACGACAAAAATCAGAATACGTTTTATGTTGAATTAATTTATCTAATGTACTATCGATCACAAATAAAATATGTTCGGCTAATTCCATTTCCTTATACGCACGTTCAATGCCAATAGACTCTATTTCATTATCAGTACTACGTAATCCAGCTGTATCAACTAATTCAAATTGAATACCATCAATATTTACATATTCTCGTAATATATCACGAGTGGTACCTTTTTGATTAGTGACAATAGCAGAATTAGAAAAAGACAAAGAATTAAATAAACTTGACTTACCAGCATTAGCCGGTCCAGCTATTACAACTTTTATACCTTCTCTTAATATTCTTCCCTGATTCGATATATTTAAAATTTTATTAATAGACAAAATAATAGTATTTAATTGCTTATCAATATCTTCTTCAAAAAAAAGAGTCATTTCTTCTTCTGGAAAATTTATTCCAGCCTCTAAATTTACACGTATTTGGGTAATACTATCCATTAACCTGGAAATTTTAGAAGAAAAAACTCCTTGTAAAGATTGTAAAGATAACTTTGCTACTTTTTCAGATGTAGCATTGATCAAATCTACTATGGATTCAGCTTGAGCTAAATCTATTTTACCATTTAAAAAAGCACGTTCTGAAAATTCACCAGGTCTAGCAATTCTAACTCCAGTAATTAAAGTAATATGTTTAATAAGTAAATCCAATATTACTGGACTACCGTGCCCCTGTAACTCTAATACATCTTCACCGGTATAAGAATTTGGTTTATCAAACCACAAAGCTATCCCTTTATCTAAGATTAATCCATTGCTATCTAAAAAAAACATATGATTCACACATCGTGTTTTTGGCATTTTCCCTAATACTTTTAAAGCAACTTCTTTAGAACGTTCTCCTGAAATTCTTAAGATACCTACTCCACCTCTTCCTTGAGGAGTAATTTGTGCTATTATTGTAACATTTTTATCATATACCATATGATAAACATCACCTTATTTAATGTATTTTTTATAATATAAAAAAATATATTATACTTAAAAAATCATTCTTTTTCTAAATAATAAAAAATTAATTTTTGTTGTACAATAGTTATAATATTACTGACAATATAATATAAAACCAAACCAGAAGGAAACCATAGAAAAAATATAGAAAATAAAATAGGGACAAGATTTAAAAATTTTTGTTGTACCGGATCAGATATATTATTTGGTGACATTTTTTGAATACAAAACATTGTAAAACCCATTATTATAGGTAAAATATAATAAGGATCTTGATCTGATAAATCCTGAATCCATAAATAAAAAGGCGCATGACGTAATTCTATAGAACTCATAAGCATATAATACAATGCTAAAAAAATAGGCATTTGTATCAACAAAGGTAAACACCCACCAAAAGGATTTATTTTTTCCTGCTGATAAAGATTCATCATTGCTTTATTAAAACTATTTTTATCATCTGAAAACTTATTTTTTAAATCGTCAATTTTAGGTTGTAATTCACGCATTTTTGCCATTGCAATATATTGTACTTTAGTTAAAGGATAAAGTATCCCCCTCATAATTAAAGTAATAACAATAATAGAAATACCCCAATTACCTATAATATTATATAATAATTTCAAAAATCTGAACAATGGCTGAGATAAAAACCATAAAAAACCGTAATCTACAGTTAAGTCAAGACCAGGAGATAAAATAGCCATTTTTTCTTGAATTTCTGGACCTATCCATAAATTTGCATGTATTTTATAATTTTCGTTAGGCATAATATAAATTTTATCAGACTTATATCCAATAGCTACAATATCGTGATTAAAGTGAGATGTATATATAACATTCATACCTTTTGATTGTGGTATCCAAGCAGCAACAAAATATTGTTGTAACATAGCTATCCAACCATTTTTTGTTTGAAGATATAAATTCTCGTTTCTAACGATATTATTAAATTTATATTTGTTAAATTTGCTATTTTCAGTAGAATAAGCAGCTCCTCGAAAACTTTGCAATGCAAAATTCTTACTATAAAAATTTCCACTCTTTGGCAAATTAATAGTTTGTTTTAATTGTCCAAACATAGAGCATTCTAAAATTTTGTTAGTACTATTTTTAATTTCATACTGAACCGTAATATCATAAGACCCGGATTTAAATATAAAAATCTTTGTAAAAATAACCCCATTCTTTCCAATCCAAACCATTGGAACACGTAATTCCTTCTGCCCTTTATTCAATTTAAAGTAACTTTTAGCACTAACATAAATAGGTCGTGTACCATAATGTGGATTATCTGGACCATCCTTTCCAGTTAAACCACTTTGTGCTTGATAAAAAAAATCAGATTTCGTTTCAAGTAATCTAAAACACTGTAAAGAATGTAATTTATCCTTATATTCAAGTAAACTAGCTTGATCTATATCTCCTCCATACCGATTAATACTTAAAAATATAGTATCTGTTTTTATAAAAATATTCTTTTTCTCTTCTATTATTGGAATAAATAATCTCTTTTTATTTTCTTTTACCTGAATAACGGATGATTTTGGATTAATTTCTACTTTCCATGATTGCCACAATAAAAAAGAACATAATAAAAAAAAAAAGATCAAAATATTACGTTGTAGATCCATCATTTATATTCTCTTTTATTTTTTGCATTTTTTGATACAATATCATTTTTATAAAAATAAAAAGGATGACATTGCAATACTCTTTTTAATATTAAATATATACTCTTTACTAAATTAAATTTCTGTAATACATTTAATGCATATTGTGAACAGCTAGGATAAAAACGACAACAAGGTTTTAAAAAAATACTAATACATTGTTGATATATAATAATCACAAATATTAAAAAATTAGAAATTATTGATAATAATTTAACCATAATTTCTCCAGTTTTTTTCTTAATAAAAAACTATTCAATTTTATAGCGCTTTTTTTTACTATAACAACAAAATCCATTTTAAGAATTTTATGTTGAGATAACCTAAAACTTTCTCGAATTAATCTTTTTAATCTATTTCTATCATGAGCATATTTAACATTTTTTTTTTATGCTTAAACCAAGACGTGAATATTCTAAAAAATTTAACCTACTTAACATTATTATTTCTAATGTTTCTAACTTTACCGATTTTTCAAATACAAAACCAAAATTAGCTGGAGTAGATAAACGAAACTTCTTTTTGAAATAGAAACGAATCATTGTAATAACTTCTATTTAGAAGAAACAGTTAAAAAAACACGTGATTTAGCGCGTCTACGAGCCAAAATATGACGACCATTTTTCGTAGCCATACGAACACGAAATCCATGCGAACGATTTCTTTTTAAAATAGAAGGTTGAAAGGTACGTTTCATAACTATTATTTACCTCTTTTTATTTAATAATTCATTTTATAAATATATAAAATATTTATTTTTATTATGATAACAAGAATAATAATTCTTCTTTATTGAGTCAATAAACTTTATAAAAATCTTTGCACATCATATAAATATTAACATGATCAATAATTGATTAATTATAAACAAAAAATGTTTTCAAATATTCAAAATTTTTATTTTGACATAATATTTCATTTCATTAAAAAATAAAATTTAAATTAAATAACAAGCTCATCTCCATAATAATCCTGTTAGATAAAAAGTGAAATCAAAAACATAAAAAAATTTTTACTAAAAATTCATTCTTTTATTATAAATCTTACATAATATAACTGTAAAAAAATGAATATAAAAACTTCAAAAATATTTTATGCATAAATACGCGATAAATACATTCATTATTTTAAATAATTTTATTCCTTATTAATTTTGTTTGTGTGGAGTTGACCGTGTCATTTTCACTTTGGCAACAATGTCTTACTTGCTTACAGGCTATTCTGTCACCAACAGAATTTAGTATATGGATACGTCCACTAAAAGCCAAATTAAAAAAAAATATATTGGAATTATCTGCATCCAATAAATTTGTATTAGACTGGGTAAAAGATAAATATCTTACGAATATCAAACAATTACTATACAATTTCTGTGGTCAAAATGCACCTATACTTATATTTAGAGTCAAAGGTACATACAAAAAAAAAGATATTAGAAAATTAATAAAATTACATCATCAATATAAAAAAAAATCACTATTATGGGATAATATATCAATATCAAAGAAAATATCTTATTGTTCTAATATTAATAAAAAACATAAATTTTCTAATTTTATATCAGGAAAATCAAATCAACTTGCACTTACAGCAATATATCAAGTAACTAATAATCCTGGAATTTTATATAATCCGCTATTTTTATATGGAAAAACAGGATTAGGAAAAACACATTTATTACATGCTGCAGGAAATAAAATGCTAAAACATCAATTTAATTCTAAAGTAGTTTATATGCATTCCGAACGTTTCGTAGAAGATATGGTGAGATCTTTAAAAAATAATACCATAGAAGATTTTAAAATATACTATCGTTCAGTCGATGCATTACTAATTGATGATATCCAATTTTTTGCTAATAAAGAACGATCTCAAGAAGAATTTTTTCATACTTTCAATTCTCTTATAGAAGGAAAACAACAAATAATATTAACTTCAGATCACTATCCTAAAGAAATTAATGGAATAGAAGATCGCCTAAAATCAAGATTTGGATGGGGTTTAACTATTTCTATTAATCCTCCTGAATTAGAAACTAGAATTAATATTCTAATTAATAAAGCACAAGAAAATAACATCAATTTGCCAGATGAAGTTGCTTTTTTTATTGCAAAAAGATTAAGATCAAATGTACGTGAATTAGAAGGTGCCTTAAATCGTGTGATAGCTAATGCAAATTTTACTAGTCGCATAATTACAATAGATTTTGTACGTGAAACTCTAAAAGACATGTTTAAAATAAAAGAAAAATTAATTACTATCGATAAAATTCAAAAAAAGGTAGCAGAATATTATAAAATCAAAGTATCTGATTTATTATCTAGACGTCGTTCCCGCTCAGTTGCTCGACCAAGACAAATAGCAATGGCAATGTCAAAAAAACTTACCAATTGCAGTTTACCTGAAATTGGCGATGCTTTTGGAGGAAGAGACCATACTACTGTATTACACGCCTGCCGAAAAGTAGAACAACTTTGTAAAGAAAATATTAATATTTTAACAGATTTTTCTAATTTAATACTAACAATATCTTCATAACCTTATGAAATTTAATATAAAAAAAAATGACCTATTAAAAGGTCTTCAACAAGTAGGATCTATATTGGTTAAAAATCCATCTTTTCCCATATTAGAAAATATATTAATAGAAATAAAAGAAAACATATTATCATTAACTGCTACTAATTTAGAAACAGAAATAATTACTAAAATACCAATAAATTATGTTTATCAAACAGGCAATATTGTTGTTTCTGGAAAAAAATTATTAAATATTTGCCGTAATTTACCAAATCAATCAATAATTCAAATAGAAAAAAAAAATAATAAAATTAATATTATCTCAAATAACAGTTATTTTTCATTAATTACAATATCACCAAAAAATTTTCCTAATTTATGTCAATTTGAACATGAAAAAGAATTCTATATATCCCAATATATCTTAAAAAAAATGATTCTTGCAACTCAATTTTCTATGGCAAACCAAGATATACGATATTATCTTAATGGTATGTTATTTGATATTAAAGAAAATAATTTTCGTACCGTTACAACAGACGGTTATCGTATGGCTATATACAATACACCTATTAATTTTTCAAACTCTTCTTGTTCAATTATTATACCGAGAAAAAGTATCTTAGAACTAGTCCGATTATTACATAACAATGAATCTTTATTACATATTTTAATAGGAAAAAATAATATTCGAATAAAAATAGAAAATATTATATTGACATCTAAATTAATTTCAGGAGTTTTTCCAAATTACAACACAATTCTATTAAATTATCCAATTAAGATTATAGGGGTAAAAATTAGCACACTAAAAAAATCATTATCGCGAGTAGCAATCTTATCTAATCAAAATATCCACGGTGTTCATTTACATTTAAACCATGGAAGATTAGAAATTAGCGCTAAAAATCAAGAAGAAGAAGAAGCAAAAGAAATAATTGATTTAATCTACTTCGCAAACGTTGATTTTAGAATTAATATTAATGTCAATTATGTTTTAGACGTATTAAATACACTTACCGGTCAAAATGTGTATTTTTTAATGCAAAAAAATACTTCTAAAATTCAATTAGAAGAAGATAAAATATCTTCTGTTTCCTATATTATAATGCCTTTGCATATTTAAAATAAAAAACACTAATCTATTTATTATATTAAAAACATTATTTTTAATAATTTTTTGAACAATAAAATAGTTAAAATCGGATAGTAATATTCTTATATTAAATTTTATTATATTAAAATTGCAATATTTTAAAAAATAAATTGAATTTAATATAAAAAATTAATTTTTTACAATTAATACTATATTTTGTTACTTTTAAATACATTAACGATAAATCATTAATCAATAAAAAGAGGTTTTATGTCTAAATCCTATAACTCATCTAGTATTAAAATTCTAAAAGGTTTAGAAGCAGTAAAAAAACGCCCTGGCATGTATATTGGTAATACCGATAATGGAACAGGATTACATCACATGGTATTTGAAGTAGTAGATAATTCCATTGATGAAGCATTAGCCGGATATTGCACAGAAATCATCGTAACTATAAATCAAGATAACTCAATTTCAGTAAAAGATAACGGAAGAGGTATTCCCGTTGATGTTCATCCTGATGCAGGTATATCTGCTGCTGAAGTAATTATGACAGTACTTCATGCTGGAGGAAAATTTGATAACGATTCTTATAAAGTATCAGGAGGACTACATGGAGTAGGTATATCTGTAGTTAATGCATTATCTGAAAAATTGGAATTAAATATTTACAGAAATAATAAAATATATCAACAATTCTATACATATGGAAAACCCCAAAATAATTTGTCAATAATAGGAAAAACTAAAATAACTGGTACAGAAATAAGATTTTGGCCCAGTCATCAAACATTCACTAACGTTACTACATTTAAATATGAAATTTTATCTAAAAGATTACGCGAATTATCTTTTCTTAATCCAGGTATAGCAATTTTTCTTGTAGATATAAAAAGAAATATTCATGATCACTATCACTATCAAGGCGGAATAAAATCCTTTATAAATTTTTTAAATAAAAATAAAACTCCTATTCACACAAATGTATTTTATTTTAATGCTACAAAAAATAGTATATCTGTCGAAATTGCAATGCAATGGAACAATTCTTTTCAGGAAAATATATATTGTTTTACTAATAATATTTCACAAGAAGATGGTGGAACACATCTGATAGGTTTCAGAACAGCAATAACACGAACATTAAATACTTACATAGAAAAAGAAGGCTACAATAAAAAAACAAAAATTGTTGTTACAGGCGATGATACTCGTGAAGGATTAATTGCTATTATTTCAATAAAAATTCCTAATCCTAAATTTTCATCTCAAACAAAAGAAAAACTAATATCTTCTGAAGTTAAATACGTCGTAGAATCCTTAATGAATGAACATCTGTTAGCATATCTTCTAGAAAATCCACAAGATGCTAAAATTATTTCTAATAAAATTATAGACGCAGCTCGAGCTAGAGATGCTGCTCGTCGAGCTCGTGAAATCAGTAGAAAACAAGGATCCTTAGATATTAATGGATTACCTGGAAAACTTGCTGATTGTCAAGAAAAAAATCCTGTCTTATCTGAAATCTATTTAGTAGAAGGAGATTCAGCAGGAGGTTCTGCAAAACAAGGAAGAAATAGAAAAAATCAAGCAATTTTACCACTTAAAGGAAAAATATTAAATGTAGAAAAATCTAGTTTTGAGAAAATGCTGTCTTCTCAAGAAATTGCCACTTTGATCACCGCTTTAGGATGTAGTATAGGAAAAAATGAATACAATTTAACAAAACTAAGATATCATAGTATTATTATCATGACAGATGCTGATATTGACGGATCTCATATTCGAACTTTATTACTTACTTTTTTTTATCGACAAATTCCAGAAATTATAGAAAAAGGATATCTTTATATTGCTCAACCTCCTCTGTATAAAATAAAAAAAGGGAAAAAAGAGCGTTATATAAAAGATGATGAATCTTTGAGAAAATATCAAATACAAATAGCACTGGAAGATGCTTCTTTGCAAATAAAAAATAATTCTACAATACGTATTCTTAATAATGAATTAAAAAAATTAATTAATCAATATAATAACATTCAAAAAACAATACAATCCATTAAAGATCAACATCCATTAATTATCTTAAACGAACTAATTTATCAACCTTCTTTACTTTCTTTAGAAAATAAAAATGTAGTAAAAAGTTGGATAAATAAATTAGTCAATGACTTAAATAAAAAAGAAAAAAAATCTTTTATTTATACTAGTGATATTCAATTTGATAAAAATAATAAATTATTTATTCCAATAATAAAAATTTCAAAATACTCCTTAATTAAAATACACAAATTAGACTTTACATTTTTTCAAAGTATAGAATATCGGAAAATTTGTAAAATACATAAAAAAATATCTCAATTAACAGAACAAAAAGCGTTTATAAAGAAAGGAGAAAATACATACAATATTGATAATTTAGAAATATTATTAGAAAAATTAATAAAACAATCTCAAAAAGGAATTTCTATTCAACGTTATAAAGGATTAGGTGAAATGAATCCAGAACAATTATGGAATACAACTATGAATCCAAATACCAGAAGAATGCTTCAAGTAAATATTAAAGACGCTTATTCTGCTAATAAATTATTTTCTACATTGATGGGAGATGCTGTAGAACCTAGAAGAAACTTTATAGAAAAAAATGCTCTAAAAGTAGAAAATATAGATATCTAAAAAACATAATTTAAATTAAAAATAAATAATATAATTATATATCTACATCAATATATACTATATCAATATTTTTTTTAAAAGATAATATAAAAATATGCGACAGGAAGAAACTAAAAAACCTGCCGCTAAAAAATTACTTTAACTATTAAGATCTCTCCATTATTTGAATAATATGAAGTTTCGCCAATATCACCTTTAATTTTTGCATTATGTTTTTTTTATCGGTAGACTCATCACTTTTCTTTATTAATTCTTCATATTTTCGTTTTTCTTCTAAAATAAAATTTTTATCTAAATCCATTGCTCTAATAGCAATATCAGCTAAAACAGTAACTTCAAATGGCTGTACTTCTAAAATACCGCCAGAAATATAAACGTATTCTTTTTTTCCTAGATTATTTAAAAAACAGATATAACCAGATTGTTTTATAAACGTTAATAATGGAGTATGTCCTGGATATATACCAAGTTCTCCTTCACTGCCAGTTATCTGTATTTTTTTCACTAAACCAGAAAAAATATTTGTTTCAAAACTCACTACATTTAATTGATAAGTCATGACAATTTTCCCAAAAACACCTAATAATCGCTTTATGAAGACAATGTTTTTGCTTTTTCTATCACTTCTTCAATAGTTCCAACCATATAAAAAGCTTGCTCCGGTAAATAATCGCAATTACCATTTATGATTTCTTTAAAACCAAAGATAGTGTTTTTTAAAGATACATATTTTCCTGGAAATCCAGTAAATACTTCTGCTACAAAAAATGGCTGTGATAAAAAACGCTGTATTTTTCGAGCTCGTGATACTAATAATTTATCTTCTTCTGATAATTCATCCATTCCTAATATTGCAATTATATCTTTTAGTTCTTGATATCTTTGTAATATTTCTTGAACTGTGCGAGCTGTTTCATAATGATCAAAGCTTATAATATTAGGATCTAAATAACGGCTGGTAGAGTTTAAAGGATCGACAGCAGGATATATTCCTAAACTAGCTATCTGTCTACTTAAAGTTACTGTTGAATCTAAATGTGCAAATGTTGTAGCAGGAGAAGGATCAGTTAAATCATCAGCAGGTACATAAACAGCTTGAACGGAAGTAATAGAACCTTTTTTTGTAGAAGTAATACGTTCTTGTAACGTTCCCATTTCTTCAGCTAATGTAGGTTGATATCCTACAGAAGATGGCATTCTACCAAGTAAAGCTGAAACTTCTGTTCCAGCTAATGTATAGCGATATATATTATCAATAAATAATAAAACATCTTTCCCTTCATCTCGAAATTTTTCTGCTAAAGTTAAACCGGTAAAAGCTACCCTTAATCGATTGCCAGGAGGTTCATTCATTTGTCCATAAACTAATGATACTTTATCTAATACATTGGAAACTCTCATTTCATGATAAAAATCATTACCTTCACGTGTTCTTTCTCCAACTCCTGTAAATACTGAATAGCCAGCGTGCTCAATAGCAATATTTCGAATTAATTCCATCATATTTACTGTTTTACCAACACCTGCTCCTCCAAATAAACCTACCTTTCCACCTTTCGAAAATGGACAGATCAAATCAATAACTTTAATCCCTGTTTCTAAAATATCTTGAGAACCAAGTTGTTCTTCATAACTAGGAGCTGGTCTGTGAATTTCCCAATATTCAGTACTTCTACCATCTTTTTCTATTACAGGTCCTTTCATATCGATAGGATTGCCTAAAACATCTATAATACGACCTAAAGTTGCTTTTCCTACCGGAACTTTAATAGCATGTTTTAAATCAACAACAGATAATCCACGTTTTAAACCATCAGAGGAACCCATAGCAATTGTTCGAACAACCCCTGAACCTAATTGCTGTTGTACTTCTAATATTAAATTTACATCCTTATCTTTAACTTCTAAAGCATTATATATATTCGGAACTAATCCTGGAGAAAATTCTACATCTACTACCGCACCTATTATTTGAATAATTTTCCCTACAGCCATTGCTAAAACCTCAAAAAAATTTATTAAGTTAATGAAACTGCAGAAGCTCCTGAAATAATTTCTGTTAATTCTCTAGTAATACTGGCTTGTCGCGTTTTATTATAAATTAACTTTAATTCTTTAATAATTTTGCCACTATTATCGGTTGCCATTTTCATAGCTATCATACGTGCTGATTGCTCACTAGCTATATTTTCTAATATACCTTGATATATTTGAGATTCAACATAACGATTCAATAAAAAATCTAATAATAAATTAGAATCTGGTTCATATAAATAATCCCATTTCTGACATAAACCTTCTTTTTTAATATCTTTTTTCAGTAAAGGTAATAATTGATTTATCATTGGAGTATAAATTATAGTATTATTAAATTCATTATTAGCTAAAAATAATTTATCAATCACTTTATTTTTATACATTTGTAAAATAATTTTTATTGCATGAGTAAAATCAGATAAACTTGGTTTATCACCTACATTCGTAACAGAAGTAATAATATTACCACTACATTTATTAAAAAAATTGAATCCTTTTACACCAAAAATTATTAAATCGGAGATAACATTTTTTTCTGAATACTTTTTTATCTTAATTAATACTTTCTTAAAAAGATTGGTATTTAAACTACCGCATAATCCTCTATCTGTTGATATAATAATTAAACCAATACGTTTAACAGTTCTTTTTTCTAAATAAATATGCTTATGTTCTAAATTAGCTTGAATAAGATGATTTATAATTTTCTTTATCATAGTAGAATACGGACGTCTTATATGCATTCTTTTTACTGTTTTTCTCATTTTAGAAACAGCTACCATTTCCATAGCTTTAGTGATTTTTTTTGTATTTTTTATACTACTGATTTTATTGTAAATTTCTTTTTCTGCTACCATTTTAAGTCCTTAAAATACTATGTATTTTAAAATAGTTACCAACATTGAGTAGACTTAAATTCTTCTATTAATGACATTAACGTTTGTTCTATATTTTTAGTTAATATTTTATCTTCATTAATTTTTTTTAGTAAATAAAAATGTTTTTGATTAAAATAATTTAATATAGATTCTTCAAAATCAGAAATTTTTTCTAATTCAATATTATCGAGGAACCCTCGATCTGCAGCAAAAAAAACTACTGACTGTTCTGCTATTGATAATGGACAATATTGTTTTTGTTTTAACAATTCAGTTAATTTTTTACCATAAATCAATTGTTTTCTTGTAATTTCATCTAAATCAGAAGAAAATTGAGAAAAAGATGCTAGTTCTCGATACTGAGCAAGAGCAGTTCGAATTCCGATAGATAATTTTTTAATTATATTGCTTTGTGCTGCACTACCGACACGAGATACAGAGATTCCTGGATTAACAGCTGGACGAATTCCAGAATTAAACAAATTAGATTCTAGAAAAATCTGTCCATCAGTAATAGAAATAACATTAGTAGGAACAAAAGCAGATACATCACCACCTTGAGTTTCAATAATAGGTAAAGCCGTTAAAGAACCTTTTCTACCTTGTATTTTCCCTTTAGTAAAATTTTCAACAAATATTTCATTAACACAAGCTGATCTCTCTAATAATCGAGAATGCAAATAAAAAATATCTCCAGGAAAAGCTTCTCTTCCTGGTGGACGTCTTAATAATAAAGATATTTGACGATAAGCAATAGCATGCTTAGATAAATCATCGTAAACAATTAAAGCATTTTTACCGATATTCCGAAAATATTCACCCATTGTACAACCTGCATATGGTGCCAAATATTGCAATGCAGCAGATTCAGATGCAGAAGCCACAACTACTATAGTGTTGGATAAAGCTCCATAATTTTCTAATTTTTTTACAACATTGGCTACCGTCGAATTTTTTTGACCTATAGATACATAAATACATCGAATTCCCGATTTATTTTGATTAATAATTGTATCTATAGCCAAAGCAGTTTTTCCTGTTTGACGATCTCCGATAATTAATTCTCGTTGTCCACAACCAATAGGAACCATTGCATCTATGGATTTATAACCTGTTAAAATAGGTTGAGTAACCGATATTCTATCTATTACACCTGGTGCATTTACTTCAACAGGAGAAAAAATATCATTTTTAATAACACCTTTTCCGTCAATAGGTTGTCCAAGAGCATTGACTACTCTTCCTAAAAATTTTTCTCCTACCGGAACTTCTAAAATACGACCTGTACACTTTACTTGAGTATTTTCTGTAATGTGAGTATACGGACCCATAACAATAGCACCCACAGTATCTCTTTCTAAATTCAAAGCAATTGCATATTCATTTCCAGGTAATAAAATCATCTCTCCTTGCATAACATTAGACAAACCATATATTTTTATGATTCCATCACTTACTGAAATAATAGTACCTTCATTGTATACTTCATTAACTATCTTGAATTGAGCTATACGTTTTTTAATTAATTCACTGATCTCACTAGAATTTAAATGCATACCTTTATGATTCTCTCAATAATTTAAAAAATTCTGTAATTGTTTTAAACGATTACGAATAGACATATCAATCACAAGATCGTTTACTTTAATAATAAAACCATCAATAATAGAATTCTTCACACTTTTTTTTAAATTAATTTTTCTATTAAACTTTTTTTCCAAAAACAAAGAAATATTTTTTAGTTGTGACGAATTTAATACATATGCCGATATAATCTTAACTTCTAAAAATTTATTAAAATTATTTTTTAAATTAATGAATTCCGATAAAACATTATTTAATAAAAATAATCGTTTATTTGCAGCCATTATTTTAATTAAATTTTGACACTTCAAATTAATTTGATCTCCACATAATGTTATAAATACATTTGCTATATATTCCGCTGATAATACACCTGCTAACAAACTTTTTATTTTTAAATCTTTAGAAATACTAACAGCAAACAACAACATATTTTGCCAAAGATCCATTTTTTTTTCTTCTACTGCTAACGCAAATATAGCTTTTGCATAAATATTGGCTACACTTCTGTATTCACACATTAGAAATAAAAAATTCCTTATAAATTAGTAATTAATTCTTTAATAATATCATTATTTTTATTTTTTTTTATAGATCTTTGTATAACTTTTTCAGCCATTAAAATGGCTATGTTCTCTACATACTGAATTAACTCTTCTTGCATTTTTATACGTTCTAAATCAATATCAGAACGCGCTTTTATCATAAATTTATTTTTTTCTTTTTCTGCACTTTTTCTGGCTTCTTCTAAAATAATGTTACGTTGTTTCTTTGCTTCATTAATGAAATTAAATGCTGCTTTCTTTTGATTTTCAATTTCTTTTTTTACTTTTTCTTGATCTATTTTTAAATTTTCTTTTTCTTTTTTTATAAAATTTAAACTATCAGAAATATTTTTCTGCCTTTTTTCTATAGTTATTAAAATAGGAGGCCATATGTATTTCATACAAAACCAAACAAATAAAAAGAATGAAATAGCTTGTCCTAAAATAGTAGAATTAAGATTCACAATTTTACACCTTAATTGATTTTAAAATAAATCTTAAATCTTTGCATTATTAAAATAATGCAAAGATTTTTTATTAATTATTATTTAAATTTAAAAAACATTTACTTAAATAATAATACTCAAATTAAGCAATAGCAAATAATATATATAAAGCAAGACCAACAGCTATCATTGGAATAGCATCTACTAAACCCATAACAATAAAAAATTGGGTACGTAATAAAGGAACCAAATCTGGTTGCCGTGCTGCACCTTCTATAAATTTACTCCCCAAAATTCCAATACCAATAGCTGCTCCTATTGCTGCTAATCCTATCATAATAGATACTGCTATATAAATCATATCTGGACTTAAATTTTCCATGAAAATCTCCAAGATGTACTAAATATATAATTTTAATCAGTGCTTCTTTGAAGCCATCGATAAATAAACAATAGTTAATACCATAAAAATAAATGCTTGAAGTGAAATTATTAAAATATGAAAAATTGCCCAAGGTACAGTTAAAATCCATTGTAACCACCATGGAAGTAAACCAGCAATTAAAATAAAAATCATTTCTCCCGCATACATGTTACCAAACAGTCGCAATGCTAAAGAAACTGGTTTTGATAATAAATTAACAATCTCTAATATAACATTTATTAACAAAAAAAAAGGATGATTAAATGGTTGCATTGTCAATTCTTTTAAAAAACAGATTGCACCTTTCATTCTAAAACTATAAAACAAAATTAGTAAAAAAATACTAACAGACATAGATACAGTGACATTAATATCTGAAGATGGAACTATACGTAAAGCTGAAAAATGAAAAACAGACTCACTAACTAAAGGAAATAAATCAACAGGAAATAAATCCATAAAATTCATAAGAAAAATCCATACAAATACCGTTAATGATAAAGGAGCAATTAAATTACTTTTTTCCCCATACATTTCTTTTACGTTACTATTAATAAACCCGATAATTAATTCAACAAACACTTGTAACTTATTGGGTATACCATAAGTCATGTTTTTAGAAATTTTATAAAAAAAAATAAGAAATAAAAAACCTAATAAAATAGAAAAAAATATCGAATCAAGATTTAATATCCAAAAATTATTTGAAATAGTATCTTCCGTAGAAACTAATGTAAAAGTACGTAAATCCATCTGCAAATGATTTAAATGATGACTAATATATGTCTGAGGATTAAATGTTTCTCCTGAAGCCATTTTTGACTCCTATATGCTATCAATTAATAAATAATACCCATATTTTAAGAATTAAAAAATATTTAATTAATTAACTTACTATATGGTATTTTTATAATATATTTTAATATTAATAAAAAAATAATTATATTCCTTATTAAATTACAATTTAATATTTAATTAATATTAAATAAAAAATAAAAATATTATTTATATAAAATTAATTCTGATGAATAATATAAAAAATTATTTCATAAAAAATATAATATTAACTAATACATAATGTCGATATATTATTATTAAAAGTAATAAATATTACATGCTTTTTTAATATAGAAAAATATATTTATTTCTATAAATTAAATACTTTTGAATTTTAATTTAAATAATATAAAAATTTTAAAATTAAATAAATAATAACTAATTATATTTTATTATAAAAAATAAAGAATATTATTATTTATATTTCAAATTTTAAAAATATAATTAAAAATTAAAAATTATTTAGCAATTATTCTTGATTAAAATTTTATAAATTAATTTATGAACGAATAACATCTTTATGACAATTTTTTTTTATATAAATTAATAAAACAGAAATTGCCGCTGATGTAATACCTGAAATACGTGATGCTTGACCAATAGAAATAGGTTTATAAAGATTTAATTGTGAAATTACTTCATTAGATAAACCTTTTACATTACGATAATCTGATATACCCGATAAAAGTGTATTTTCATGATTTACATGTCTATTTATTTCATCTTTTTGACGAACAATATAACCTTCATATTTTATCTGAGTTTCAACTTGTTTAGCAGATTCTAAATCTGATAATCCAGGTCCAAAATAAGGCAATTCCATAAGTTTCCGATAAGTCACTTCAGGTCTCTTTAATAAATCTTTAACATTAGATAATTTCATTAATTTTTTTTCTAAAAATTCATTCAATTTATCTATCTCTAAAGAATTAGGATAAACAATTAATTTTTCCAACCGATTAAGTTCTTTGTTAATCAATAAAACTTTTTCATTATAACGTATCCATCTTTCATCATTTACTAAACCTAAATTTCGACCTATTTCAGTTAAACGTAAATCAGCATTATCTTCTCTTAAAATTAATCGATACTCTGCCCTTGCTGTAAACATTCTATAAGGTTCTTGGGTTCCTCTAGTACATAAATCATCTACTAAAACTCCTAAGTAAGCTTCGCTTCTTAAAGGAAACCAAGAATCAGAATCAGAAGAATACAAAGCAGCATTTAATCCAGCTAACAATCCTTGAGCAGCAGCTTCTTCATAACCAGTAGTACCATTGATTTGTCCAGCAAAAAATAAACCCTTGATAAATTTACTTTCCAAAGTAGGTTTTAAATCTCTTGGATCAAAAAAATCATATTCTATAGCATATCCCGGTTGTATTATTTTTGCTTTTTCTAAACCTTCTATGGATTTAACAAATTCATATTGAATATTTAAAGGAAGACTAGTAGAAATACCATTAGGGTAAATTTCATTGACAGTTAATCCTCCTGGTTCCAAAAAAATTTGATGAGAAGAACGATTAGAAAAACGCACTATTTTATCTTCAATAGAAGGACAATAACGAGGACCAATACCTTTTATTTCTCCTGTATACATGGGACTTTGATGTAAATTTTTTCGTATGATTTCATGCGTAAATTCATTCGTATGAGTAATATAACAAGGTACCTGACGAGGATGTTGTGATTTTTTACCAATGAACGAAAATACAGGTACAGGAATATCTCCTTTCTGAATTAAAAGATTTTTAAAATTTATGCTATTAACATCTATTCGTGGAGGAGTTCCTGTCTTTAATCTACCAACTCGAAATGGTAAATCTCTTAACCGATTTGCTAAAATTTTAGATGATGCATGACCTATACGTCCTCCTTCATGTTTATTATTAATACCTATATAAATTTTACCTCCTAAAAATGTGCCAGTTGTTAAGACAACAGCTCTTGCATAAAAATTAACTTTATTTGTCGTTTTTACACCTAAAATAGTTTCTTTTTTAATAATTAAATCTTCCACCTCTGCTTCAAAAACTAATAAGTTGTTTTGATTTTTTAAAGTTTTTTTTATAAAATCAGAATATAATTTTCTATCTGCTTGTGCTCGAGTAGCTCTTACAGCTGGACCCTTTTTAGCATTGAGTATTCTAAACTGAATACCAGAATAATCAATTGCTTTCGCCATAATACCACCTAATGCGTCAATTTCTTTAACTAAATGACTTTTACCAATACCACCTATAGCAGGATTACAAGATAAAAAACCTAAACTCTGTATTTTTTGGGTTAATAAAATAGTCTTATAACCCATTCTTGCAGAAGCCATTGATGCTTCTGTTCCTGCATGCCCCCCTCCAATAATAATAACATCAAAACGATTAAACATTCAATAAACCTTAGTCAATTAAAAAATAAAAATTAGAATTATTTCATCTATAATACAAAAAATAAAATTAATATAAAAGAGATATATTTAGCTAAAGAGTAATAAAAAATAAGAATACATTAATTTCATTGATATCTCTTTTATTAAATAGTAAAAA